>JAYSST010000254.1:0-10754 GCA_043720435.1 Bdellovibrionales bacterium | reverse complement strand
TTAAGCGGCAGCTAACCGAGGCGCGTGCTGGCGATTTGACAGAGAGCGGACGCGCTTTGCACTATATGCATCTCACGGAACTCCTCCTGCGCGAGAGTTTGAAAATGGCGCCGTCGGCGATGTCACTTTACAATTTGGTCGGCATGCTGAGCCTCGCAACAGATGCCGTTCGGGTTTCGATGGTTGAAGCCAAACTTGGCTCGAATGAAGGAATCGTTCGAGCGTCGAGTGATAAAAAAGATATCGATGGTTTGAAACTCGATCTTGCGAAGTATCCCGAGATAGTTTTCGTTTTGCGATCCGAGAAGACGTTGGCACTCGACAATCTCAAGCACGACGACACAATGAGGGGAATTGCCGAACAATCGAAATCCATTTCGTTCAACGCTATGATCGTCTGCCCGGTTCGATTCGGTGGAGATGTCTGGGGCGTCGTTTCGGTTCGCCTTCCCGAGACAAAGAAAAAACTCTCAGACTTTGAAATCCGATTTGCGCAACTCACGGCGCATGTTGCCGCTGGCGTCGTCTCGCGGGAAACTCAATTGAAAAACGCTGCCTAAATAAGCAATGCCACGCGACCAGAGAGCCTAACGCGTTACGAAAAGCATTGGACGAGTCACCAGAAAACGCTCTATAACCGAATCCTTAGTTTCGAACGGAAGGTAAGGATTTTCATGCTGACGGTCATCGCCACAATTCACATTATCGCGTGCTTGCTTCTAATTGCTCTCGTGCTTCTGCAAGATCCAAAGAGCACAGGCGGCAGCGCTATGTTTGGCGGCGGCGGATCGAACACAGTGATTGGTGCAACCGGCGGCGCGACTCTCCTGCAAAAGTTAACTCGTTATGCTGCCATCGTTTTCGGTGTTTGCTGCTTGATGCTCACGATCCTCAGTCGACGCGATTCGGGCGGTTCGGTTATGGATGGAGCAATGTCGGCGCCATCGTCACAATCCGTTCCAGCAAAATCAGCTCCACTTGAGGCTCCAGCGGCGGCGATACCATCTGCAGCGGTTCCGGCGACGGCTCCGGTTCCGACGACTCCCCCAACAGCCCCGGCGAAGTGAGCGAGTCGGTCACTGAAACCGGTGAAGAGCAAACTCCGCCAAGCGCTGACCTGACGAGTTCTCTTCGAAAAAGGATGCCGCAGATCATCGCGGTTCTCGCTGCCATCGTCGCGCTTCTCACTGCACGCGAATTTTTTCTCGATACAGATAACGGATTGAATCCAGAACGCGCTTTCAGTGGACCTTTAGTTGGCGAAATCCAAACTATCGAAGGACAAGTTTTGATTCGGCCTCCGCGCGGCACTCGTTTCGAAGCTGCAAAACCAGGCGCATATCGCGCTGAATCCGTGTTGCAGACCCAAGCCGCCTCAGCCGCTGTCATCGAGTTTCGACCCGGACCGACATTGCGACTTTTAGAAAATTCCCGACTCGTGGCCGAAATCGACTCGTCTCGCGATGGTGCGATTCAAGCAACTGTCCTCGCGGGCGAAGTCACCGTTTTAAGTCCAGGGTCGAATCCATCGTTTACGCTGCTGCATAACGGGATCTCGGTTGCCTTCCGCGACGGCGAAACGCCGATGCCACGAACGGTTCCGCTCATTCGCGTCGGCCCGGGCCTCGATGCACTGGGTGCAGAAGATACTGCGACTGCGGATCTCGAGGAAAGACTCGAGATCGAAAAGGAGTCCGAACTCGCTACGGCTCCAGCCGTGGATATTGAATCTGCGAATCCCGCTTCCGCGCCAACACCCGCAGGTGGACGGCCAAAATCTTTGCCGGCAAAGGTCGCTAGCATGAGCGCTAACGGCTTGTTGCGATCGACGCTGACAAACGATGATATCCGAACTCAAGTTCGCTCCCAAGGCGGCAGCTTCCAAAAGTGTTATGTCACGATGGTGAATCGAATGTCCGAATCGAAAGTTTCGGCAGGAGCGCTTCCGAAGGGCGAGACGCTCGTCACTTTTAAAATTATGCCTACCGGAAAAGTTGAAGAGCAACGCGTGATCAAATCTCCATTTAAAGATTCGACGTTTGATCGATGCATCGCCGAGGCAATCGGTCGTTTGCGATTTCGACAATTTCAAGGTGCGGCGATTCCCGTCGGCGAATTTCCGATAGTACTCGAATAGGATTTTTTAGTTTTTTTAAAGGAGCAAGCATGCGTTTAGGATCAATCATCAGGCCCGTATTTACGTTTGCAATGGGATTTGCGGCGATTGCCCTTATGACGGCGACGACTCCGACGCCGTCGCCAGCTCCCGAGGCAGCTCCGCCACCGAAAGCGTCGCCTGCGGCCGCTGGTAAAGTAGACGAGCCTGCCGCGACACTGGTCACTATTAAAGAGCCGGCGCCGATCGGAAATAAAAAAAATGAATTTTCAACTCGGACCGACGTTCGCAGTTGCTCGGAAGGTTCGAAAGAGTGTTCGATTGACACTTTCCTCATTTCGAAAGATGTCGTTAGCGGCGAGATCAATTGGGAGCGCAGACTTTTTTACAGAACTTACCAATTCAGCAAAGACACCGCACCGCCTGTTATCTTAGTTAGGTCGCTGAAATTTGTGGGCCGAAAAATGGTACACGTCACGAACGACCGTTCTGACTCTTTTGAAGTCGACGTCAACCGCGGCCACATGAAGAAGCCTAAAAAAGCGCGCGAGTATTCTCGCTAGAAGCAGCGGAAGTCTTCGCGCTCCTCTTCGAGCAAACCCGTGCGCCAAAGCGCGGCTCGCGTCCCGGGTTTATTGGTTGATGATATCTTCCAGAAACGTCAACGGCTCGTTTGCTTGCGTCGGACGACCATTCACAAAGAAGTATGCGCCCGGCGGCAGAACTAACTCCTGCGCTAATTTCAGCTCATCTTGCAATATCGAATGCGACGATTCTGATTTCAAACACTCCTCGAACTTTGCGACATCCAACGTCGCTTTGGTTGCCAGTGCAATTAGGTCACTCGATTCGCGCGGTGGATTTTCAAACGCAGCCTTATGAAACGGAAGAAACTTTTTTTGTATGTTCGCACAAATCGCAGCGAGCGCCGTTTGATAAGCAATCGAGGTTACGGGTTCGCGAAGCGATAAGTGAAAGCGAATTTCGAGATCGTCTTTGAATTTTCCGACAAGAGCGCGAACGTTTTCGTCGGCGATTTTGCATAGCGAACAGTGATAATTGAAAAATACATCGAGCCGCTGGTCTGCACCCTTTGGGGAAATCGATTCTAACTTACTGGAACCGACTTTCACCGGTGCCGTAAGAAATTTCATCGGAATTTTCCAAACAACAGCCGCGCTCACCGACTGCGTCTGACGTGCACGGGACTCGGCCGCCTTTTGTAGCTGAAAATTTCGCACAAGATCGCGGCGTGCGCTCTCTGAAAGCTTCGTAAGATTTATTTTACGTTCATCCGCAAAACTTTTTAACTCTTCGGCAGTAAAACTTCTCTTGAAGGGATCTTCGTTTTCTTCTGGACGCGTGCTGACGTTTCCGGGCGATTTCTTTTCAAGAATCTGTAGAGCCGTTGTTTTCTTCAGCGCGTAAATATTTTTTTCGAGCTGAACGAGATCGTCTTGAATCAGCGGAACCACTTCGCCTGACGTAACTTTGTGTTCGCCAAGAACCGCGTAGACCGTCGACGGTGCTTCGTACGTCGATCCCCGCTTGAAACCATACCACCCACCGAGACCTGCTCCGATCAAGAGACAAAGTAAAGCGATGACCATTGTGATTTTTAAAGAGAGTTGACTGTTCATGTTGTTGATAGCCTGTCGCAAAAGTCAGTACGCGTCCAACAGAAATGCTTAAGGGTTAACGGTTCCGCCGAACAAGCTTCCGGTTCCCTGGACGACGTTGTTTACGGTCAACACGCCACCACTTTTCGTGAGAGTGTTGCCAGCGAGCGCGAGGCTAAGCGTATTTAAATTCCCGCCTGCCATGCTTGGTGACCCCGATGTGACGGTCGTCGCGTTCAAGACTCGAACCGTACCGCTTATCGACGTCGTGTTTGCTCCGATGTCGAAGTTCAAGTTCGGTATTCTCGCATTGCTGCCGGTGAATGTGATCAATTGGCCCGAAGCGTTTCCTTTCAACGAAACGACGGCTGTGCCGTCCGAACCAAAGCTGCTGACATTCACGCCGCCGTACGCAAAGATGTTTCCGTTATTGATTGTTCGCTGGCCTCCAGACCAGGCGCCGTAGCTTAGGCCGAGATTTCCGCCGACTCGCAGATTTCCTCCGGCGAGGCTGTATACTCCGTAATTCTCCGCTTCTCCGAACGTGACATTGTTATACGTGGCTGCGCCCGGCGTTATCGTGCCGCCGATACCATTGAAATTCAGAGTTGACCCGGTTGTGGTCAGCGTACCGACGGACGTCATTGTGAAGTTGCTATTGAGGTAGATCATACCTGAAAGCGTCACTGGATTCGTTCCGGCGGCGATCTCGAGATTTGGCGTTATGGCGCTCGCGCCGGTCGACGATAACGTTTGCCCCGATGGATTTCCAGCGATCACAAGTGTTGCCGATCCATTCGCTCCACGAACGCTGACATTGACATCACCGTAAGCCGAGATTGTGCCGTTGTTGATAGTTTTTGGATCACCGGTCCAACCACCCGCACTCAGTTCGAGCGTGCCTCCGACTTTAAAGTTTCCGCCGGCAAGACTGAAGACGCCATAATTCTCGGCGTACCCGAACCGAACGTTATTGCCGTAAGTGATTGTACCCGGAGTGATCGTACCGCCGTTGCCGACAAAATTCATCGTCGAGCCAGCGGACGTCAAAGTTCCGACGGAAGTGAAAGTGTAGTTGCCCCGGATATTAAGAAGTCCGGTGATAGTGACTGGATTTGCACCCGCTGCAATCGCGAAACTTGGAAGTTGCGCTACCGACCCGGTGACCGCTAGCGTTTGTCCGCTCGCGTTTCCTGCCATGACGATCGTCGAAGTACCGACGATGCCATAGCTGCTGATGTTCACGTTGCCGTAAGCCGAGATCGAACCGTTGTTGATGGTCCGCGCTTCTGAGTTCCACGCGCCGAAGCTGCTTGTGAGTGTACCGCCGACTTTCATATCGCCGCCACTGAGATTATACACGTTCCAGTTCGTTCCATACGGGAACGTGACGTTGTTGTACGTGACCGTGCCCGGAGTAATGATGCCGCCCTCGGTGAATTCCAGCGTCGAAGTTCCCGCATTGAACGTTGGCGAACCTGTGACAATGAAATTTGTTAGAGGGTAAATCGTGTTCGCTGGTGCCGAAAAAGTTCCCCCGGATAAATCAAAGTTTCCGCTGTAAGTGATCGTAGAATTCCCGCCCGTGAATGTTCCGCCGGCCTGAATCCATCCACGCGATCCGATGTTCATCGCAATACCAGCAGCTTGAGTAATAGTATGAGTATATGTCGAGTAGATTTTAACACCTTTGACCGAGGGATTGACGTTAACGGTCGCGTTGCAATTCGCTCCGCAATACGTGCTTTCGAAGGACGCGACATCCGCGGCGCCAGGGACGATCCCGTTTTGCCAATTGCCCGCAGTGTTCCAATTCGAATTTCCGCCAGCGCCCGTCCAGTTGAAATCGTAAGCCGCGTAACCGGGACAATTGATGGTTCCTGAATTTGAAAGACTGCCGACAGTGAATACTCCGCCGCTACATTTAAGAGTGGTTCCGCCGCCAACGGTGAGAACGCTGTTCACGCCGAGATCCCAGCCACCGAGGTCCAAAGTGCCGCCAGTGAGACTCAAACTCTGACTCGTAGTGCTGAAATTAACGTTCGACGACATTGTGACCGTAGCACCGCCCGATTTATTAATTAGGATGGACGGAGTTGTCGTCGTTGCCGAACTCACCGAGGATAGCGTCGTCGAAGTCGATCCGAGCATGTTTAAAACGGCCGTTCCAGCATAACCGTAGTTATTGAAGACGACATTTCCGTTTGCTTGAAGTGTTCCAGAGTTGAGTGCGTTGCTCCCCCACGTGTCGCCTAAAGTTAACGTTCCATTCGTCGTCATCGTGCCTGAAGCCAGCGAGAACGTCGCAGCGAAGCCTTCGAAGGTCACATTATTATAAGCGATAGCGCCCGGTGTGATCGTCGTGCTCGCGACATTGTTATAAATTTTCAAGGTTGAAGTTCCGGCGTCAACTGTACCCGATGTGTAGGTGTAGTTGTTCTTTAGGTAAAGTGTCCCCAAGAATGTGACGGTTCCACCGGTCGACGCGATTTCGAGCGGAGGTACGCCTGCGTTTGAGGTTCCACTTATCGATTGATTCGTCGCGCCCGCAATTTTTACGAGCGCAGTTCCGGAATAGCCCTGGTCCTGAAAGACGACTGGGCCTTTTGCGAGCAATGTACCTGAGTTAATAGGTTGGTTACTCGACCAAGAATCGGCGAGAGTCAGCGTGCCATTCACGGTCATCGTTCCACTTGCTAACGAGAACGTTGAAGCGAAGCCCGCGAAGGTCACGTTGTTATACGCGACCGGACCTGGCGTGATCGTTGTGGATCCCACGTTATTGTAGATTGTAAGTGTCGAAGTTCCTGAATCCACAGTGCCCGACGTGTGTGTGTAGTTCTGCGTCAGCCGAAGATTTCCGGAGAATGTAACGATTCCTCCGGTCGACGCGATTTCGAGACTTGGAAAACTTGCGCCGACAACGCCAGTCACCAGTTGATTTCCAGTTCCTGCAGTTTTAACGGTGGCAGTACCACCTTTGCCTTGTCTTAAAGCTGTAACATCACCTCTCGCGGTGATTGTTCCATTGTTGATGCCACCGCCTGCAGAAGCATCCAGCGTTAGCAAACCGGTGACGGTCATGTTTCCGCCGGCTAAATCTGTGGTTAAAACGTTACCCTGAAAAGTCACGTTGTTGTACGCGACGGTTCCCGGTATCAGCGTCTTATTAGCTCCGTTCGACGACGTGAAGAGCAGCGTCGAGGTGCCGGCGTTCACGGTGCCAGAGGTATAGGTATAGTTGGTTTCTAGGAATAGTAATGTACCGACAAACGAAACGGTGCCGCCGGTTGATACAACTTCGAAATTTGGAATTCTTCCAGCGACAATTCCGGTGATCG
Source organism: Bdellovibrionales bacterium (assembly GCA_043720435.1). Classification (GTDB taxonomy): domain Bacteria; phylum Bdellovibrionota; class Bdellovibrionia; order Bdellovibrionales; family JAMPXM01. Next base: position 3,678 of record JAYSST010000254.1, on the reverse strand, counting down.
TTTGGTTGGTGGTTCCGGCAATCTTGATTGTCGCCGTCCCACCTTTGCCAATATTAACAAACGTCACGTCGCCGCGGGCGGATATGTTACCGTTGTCAATCGCACCGGTTCCATCGGTATCGCCGACTGTCAGTAAGCCATTCACGATCAGAGTTTCTGCGTTCAAGTTGTGAACCGCGCCAAATCCGATCACGTTCACATTATTAAAAGCGATGCCATTGGCGCGAATGGTATTTGTGCCGCCGCCGGTTCGGGTGAACGTGACCGTTCCTGAATTCACACCAAAAACCGGAGCACCCGAGACCGTAAAATTACCGTCAATGATGCTGAATGTGCCGCTAGTCGAAGTAAATGTTCCTGCCGTTAAAGTAAACGCGCCACCGCCCGCTAGAGTGATCGCGCTGTTGCCGCCAGCGAAAGTTCCAGCGGCTTGTATCCAGCCAGAACTGCGCACGTAGATAGAGTTACCCGCAGCCTGCGTGATTGTTCCAGTGTAAACACTCGTGATGTTCATACCTTTAACATCGACTGCGGCATTGATGTTCACGTTGCAGTTTGCACCCGCGCACCTCGCGTTGAAGATCGCGACGTCATTTAATGTCGGCACTGTGTTGTTCGTCCAATTACCTGCGGTGGTCCACAAGCCGTCACCCGTCGCACCTGTCCAAGTGATTCCGATACTTGTACCGCACGAAATTTCGCCGTTTAAAACATAGCTACCCGCGGTTACAGATCCGCCATTACAAATCAATTTCGCATTTGCACCGATGGTCAGGGCGCTATTCACTGTCAAATTGCTGCCCGCGAGATCGAGCGTGCCGGTGTTAATATTGAGACTTGCACCTGCATTTCTGAAATTTAAATTTCCGGTCGCCGTTTCAGTCACAGTCAATGAGGATTTATCGATGGTGAAAGGAGCTGCCGGGGCATCGCCGAGGCTTGCGATGAGCGTCCTATTCGTCGCTCCACTCAATGTTATTGCTGCGGTCCCGCCCATGGTACTCGCAGTTGTCGTTGAGTAATTTCCTCGAACGTCCCACGTGCCACCAAGTAAGCCCCCGTTGAAAGACATATCACCTAGCACTAGCACCGAAACTCCGGCGGTCATTGTGAATTGGGTCCAACCCCCACCGCATCCCATGTTCTCGCCGAGTACCACTACATTATTTAGCGTTAATACTCCGGCCGGCGCTTTTATATTCTCGTAGATTCCGCCGCAGTTCGAAGCGAACCCGTCGAATCGAACCGTTCCGCTATTGTGAGAAAAAATAGTTCCGCTCGCTTGGTCAAAAATATCAAAAGATCCGCTCGAGTTCGTAGATCCAATAGAGAGCGTGCCAGTCGGCGCGGTAAAATCACCTTGAGTCAACTTGAGCTTCTGAGTAGTCAACGCCGTTGTACCGCCAGCAGCTGTCACTGCTCCACCTGCAGTTTTATTGACTTCAATTTCTGCGGTTCGACCACCAGCGGTGTACGCATAGGTCTGCGCTCCAGTACCAGAGAAACGGATGACCGACGATGGATTGACTCGGTCTGATGTTGCCAGAGCCCCGACGACCAAATTTCGCTTTAGCTCCCAGGCGCCGCCAATGTTTCCGGACGTATGAAGAAGGTCATTCAAGACCGTCGCAGTCTTTCCGCTCGCGACAGCCGTTTTTGTAATGCCGCTTCCACATCCGGTGTTTTGTCCGGAAATTTCGACGTTGAAGAAAACGATGTTCGTATCGGGTTCAATTGTGAAGGTTGGCATCGCGCAGGCGCCTTCGCTCGTAGTAAGCTTAACGGTTCCGTTGTTGTGCGCGAACGTCGATCCAGCCGCCTGCTTCAGAATCACAAAACCGGTGTTCGAGATTTTTGAGAGCTCTAAAATCGCCGAAGTCGACGTGAACGCGCCGCCATTCAGTGTTAAACGATCGTTGATTGTGATGTTCGTATTACTGCCAAGAAAAGTTCCCGCATTTTGGGTCCAACCACTTGCACCAACTAAAACCGAAATCCCAGACGATTGCGTGATTGTGCCTACATAACCAGTTTGCATGTCTATGCCGGCAACACTGATATTTGCATTTATCGTTGGTGAACAGTTGCTCGAGCAAACTGGCGCACCGACAAATCGAGCGATGTCGGATGGCCCGGGCACAACCTGGGTTGACCAGTTTCCGATTGTCGTCCAATTTGCGTCGGCACCTTGTCCGGTCCATGTGAAAGGTACCGTTGCGTTTCCGAGTAGGTGGAAAAAAAGTTCCTGCGCAACACCGCTGCTTGAAAGCAGAGTCAGAAACAGAATTGGTAAAAGAGTTTTTTCACCGAAATTTTTCAAAGCGCCTCAACCTCGATGTTTTACTGGAAGCCAGACGACCAAGTGATGTAGCAATCCCAGGTAGCGCCCTTTTTAACAGTCATCAGGCCATAGATCGTACGAGTGCCGGTCACGGTCGGACCATTCGCAGGTTTAAAGTACGCCGCTGTGCAACCAGCGAAAGTGTAAGTGCGAACGGTGGTGTCTTCGACGACGATATTATAAACACCGCCATCTTGCATGCCGCTGACTGTGATCGCAGAGCCGCCGACGCTAGCAAGAGTGTGAGAATTTGAAAGGCCCAAGTTAATCGAGGCACCGGTAGCTATCGGATTTGTGACACTGGCGATCGCGCGCGTCGCTGTGATCACAGTTCCATTGTCGACAATTGCTGAATCGCCAATCGTACCTGCAGCAGTGAATTTAGGAATCGCGTTCGTCGCGCCTGTTCCGCCTACGCCACCACCCGCCGGAATAAGGTCGACGAATGCGCCGTTATTCTCGGACACTTTAAATTTGTTCGCAGCTGTATCGAAATAGAGTTTACCCTGCGCTGCCACCGCTGCAGGCGCTGTTGTCGCACGGAAAGTTGCGGCGCCACCGAGGTCAAGCAATGTCGACGGGTTCGTCGTACCAATGCCGACGTTACCCACCATGTCGATATGCATTCGCTCGATCATCGACCCGCCATTATTTGTGTAAAATTGCATGTGAGAGTTGTTGGTGCTTGCGCCATCCCACCTGCTCACAATTCGACCCATAACAGCGTTGCCTTGTCCTTGAAACTCAAGACCTGAACCGACATCGAACTGAGGAGCCACGTTGTTTTGCAAAACCAACGCCGTCGAATAGGTTGAGGCTACATTTTTATTTATTTGTAGTGGTGCGCCAGGGGTCGCCGTTCCAATACCGACATTGCCTTGAACAATCATTCCGTTAGTTGGCGGCGAATTCGTCGTGCCTGCGTAACCTGCACCTGTTCCGACAGCGAGTCCGCCATTTTCATTCACTTGCAACGAATAGCCACCGCCTGAATTTTGAAAATAAAATGATGAGCCAGACATGCCATTGTAGAAAGTTGCACGTCCTCCAATACCCGGAGTCATATTCATTTGCGCGTGATTGCCAGCACCCGTCGAAGTTATTTGAATCGCTTGATTTGCAGCGCCTTCGATATGTAATTTCGACGTTGGTGCGGTCGTTCCGATGCCGACGTTTCCAGAACCATCGATTCGCATTCTTTCAGCCGTCCCTGTAGAGATTGCCACAGTGTTTGCAGCGGGTCTAAACATTCCGGAGTCCAGGTCACCGAGGAAAGAATATGTCGGCGTGTTGGCATCGCCGGCGCCGGCGATGTTGATCCCCATTCCACCTACGCT
>JAYSST010000253.1:0-1678 GCA_043720435.1 Bdellovibrionales bacterium | reverse complement strand
TTTTGTATTGTGGATAGTTGGCTAAAGACTCGCCACCTTGAGTAAGAAACTTCAAGCACCAGTTGAGCTCGTCACGCGTCACTGACGAAAAAGAATATGTGTCTTTAAGTGCCAAGCTAAACTCATCGATGTTTAATCCCGGACCGCAAGCGAGCGTCATCATATGTTGGATTAGCACATCGATAGGTTTTGCTAGCGGCTTGCGTGCTTCGATCTCGCCAGCCTTGAGGGAAGCTTTTAGAGCTTCGAGCTCTAGAATTTCCCAAGCGTTTGTCGGCACAAACAAAAGTCGACTTTTTCCTCCCGGTCGATGCGCAGATCGACCGGCGCGCTGGAGCATTCGAGCCACCATCTTCGGACTGCCGATTTGCACGACGCGCTCGACCGGCTGAAAATCAACTCCGAGATCAAGCGACGAGGTGCAAACCACCCATTTTACATCGCCGTTTTTCACACCCTCTTCAACGGCCTCGCGATCTTCGCGCGAAAGCGAACTATGGTGTAGGCCGATGAGTCCATTCATCTCGGGTTTCATTTCATTCAATGTTTGGAACCAGCGTTCGCATTGCATTCGGGTGTTCGTAAAAATCAGAGTTGAAACTTCAGGATCCAATTCGCTGATCAATTCATCCTTCAAGGAAAAACCCAGGTGGCCGGTCCACGGAAAACGATCAAGCTGTTCTGGCAGCAGGCACTCAACGTCGAGTTTACGTTCATTACCGCTAGTGATAACCACTGGTTCAACCGACCGACCGACGGCGGCCTGTCCCGCTTCAGAGATATTGCCAATCGAAGCCGAGAGTCCCCAGACCTGAAGATCTGGGTTCAGTGTTCTCAGAAATGAGAGGGAGAGTTCCAGAAGACTTCCTCTTTTGCTCGAGAGCAGTTCATGCCACTCGTCGAGCACGACGATTTCAATGCTCTTTAGAATGTCGATGGCATCGTTCTGCGAGATCAAGATCGCTAGCGACTCTGGCGTTGTCAGCATCAAGTCAGCTGGCGAGGCAAGCTGCTTCTTTTTCGCTGCGTACTTTGTGTCACCGGTTCTTGACTCGACTTTCAGCGGCCATCCCTCGGTCTCGATAGGCTCTCGCAGAGCAAGCTCGAGATCTCTAGCGAGTGCGCGCAAGGGTGTAATGTAGAGCGCCTTCAGCCGTCCATTTTTACCAGGCGAACGATTCGGTCGCGCCAAAAATTTTGCAAAGATGCCGAGAGCCGCGGCGTAGGTTTTTCCGGAACCCGTCGGAACATACAGCAGCCCGGATTTTCCTTCTAGAACTGCGGCCCACGTTTGTTCTTGGAAAGGGAAAGGGGTCCAACCCTTTTTTCTAAAAAATGAACGAATCGGTAAGAGGCTGTTCATTGCGACACCTCGACCGTCATCAACTGATTTGCGGTTGAGAGAGTGTCGGCCTCAATCGCAGTTTTGTCTTTTCGCCAGCGTAAAATTCGCGGAAATCGAACGGCGATTCCAGATTTGTGTCGTGATGATTTGCCGATCCCTTCGAATCCAATTTCGAACACATAATGAGGTTCGACCGAACGCACCGGACCAAATTTTTCTTTCGTGTGACGACGGATCCAATTGTCGAGTTCATCGATCTCTTTTTGATCTAGGCCCGAATACGCTTTCGCGAACGGAACTAGATTTTTATCTTGATCCCAAAGTGCGAAGGTA
>JAYSST010000252.1:0-1679 GCA_043720435.1 Bdellovibrionales bacterium | reverse complement strand
GCTCACTTTCAAATTGCAAAAGACGAATGGACCGCGATCTGCGAACACGCGCAGGCGACGGGTTTGACCATTCTCGAGAGCGAAAAAGAGTTAGGCGTCGTGACGCACGACGAACTTGGATACGAACTTGTGAGGAAGTGGAACTTGCCGTTACTCATTCAAGAAGTCGTTCATTTACATCATGATGCGAATGTACCTTCAGGGGCCGGCGCAGCCAGCGTACATTCACAAGCTGTCGGCGTCGTACATCTTGCCAACCTACTCGTTCATTCGATGAAAGTTGGAAGCAGCGGCCACACCGCTGTTCGCAATCCATCGAAAGAAGTCGTCGTTCGTATTCTCGGAAATGAAAATTCACTTGCTCACGTGGCTAAGTCGACGCGCAAGGCGCTCGACCGCATGGGTTCGCTCTTCGAGACCATGTTCGACGGCGCCGAAAAAACCGCTTAATCAAAATTCAGTCACAACAAACTGTTCGCTGCTTTCACGATCGACTCACTGTCGAGGCCGTGAATTTTGTAGAGATCGAGTGCCGAATAAGCGCTTTGACCAAACTTGTCGCCGACGCCTAACGATTTTAATTTCAACTGCACTCCATCCATCACAAGAGCGTGAGTCAGCAACGCTCCCATGCCACCTGTCAAACGATGATCCTCGACTGTCACGAGCCGTCCCTCCGACTTTTCAAGCGCGGCTTTCACTGTATTGAGATCAGGATGATTGACGTTCGAGGCGTGAAGAACAATCGCGCCTACACCTTTTGCTTCGAGCATGTCGGCCGCCTTAATCGCCTCTGGTAAAAGAGAGCCGCTAGCGACGAGCGTCACCGAAAACTTTTTGCCCGGAGACGTGTCGAGCGATAGCGGCCACTTTTTCAGCGAGTGCTTCACACCTTCAGGAGTTAATCGGCGTGGGAAATTCTCACGACCCAAGAAGAAGATGCGCGATGGAGGCACCTTGCCGTCGGCTCGTGCGATCGCAAAAGACTCGATCGCTTCAGTGATAAGGTCGTCGGCTTCGCTGGATGTCGAGAGCGAATAAACTTCGACGTGGGGAATGCTGGCGACCTGCGCCACAAACGAAAGTGCTTGGTGGCTCGCACCGTCTGCCGCGTCTTGAAAACCGGTGTGCGAGAAAACAGCGATCACGGGTGCAAGAGAAAGATTCGCCATGGTCAGTGGCAATGCACCCTTAGTGACTCCAAACTGCGCGAACGTATCAACAAAGGGAATAAAGCCCGAAAGCGAAAGTCCCGCCGCAGTTGAAATCATGTTGGACTCGGCAATGCCGATATCAAGCGCGGCTTCTGGAAACGCCTTGTGAAAATCTGCGACGCCCGTTGAACCCTGAAGATCCGCTGAAACCGAAATTACCGGCCGACCACGTTTGCGCGCCTCGATCATCGCTTTTGCGACTCCTAGCTGAATCTTTTCTGATGGATGAGATTTTAAAAGGAATGCGCCAGGTGTTGTCAGCATCACCGCCAATGCAACTTTCGCAGCCTTGTCGGCGGCCATTTTTTCTTCACGCTTGAGAACGACTTCGCTCCAAGCCATGAACTCTTGCGGTACAGGTTTGCCTGCGTAAATTTCAGTAAGGAATTCAGGAAGTTCTTTCGCCGACTTCAGTGGAAAACCATGTGCACCCGTCGCGGAAGCCTCGGCCTTCTTGTTGCCTTT
>JAYSST010000251.1:0-1683 GCA_043720435.1 Bdellovibrionales bacterium | reverse complement strand
GCTCGACTCCAAGACCAAAAGCCATCGGCAAGTAAATGTAGCCCTTCGGTACATGTCCGCCGAACCCTTCGATCATTAACGTAACGCCGATCGTAATCAAAAACGAAAGCGCGAGAATTTTCAAAGTTGCGTGCTTCTGCACAAAAGAAGAGATCGATTGCGAGAACACGAGAACTGCAATGAACGAGACCATGACCGCTGCGTAAATGACGATCAGATTGTCTGTGAGACCAACAGCCGTGATGACCGAGTCGATTGAAAATACCAAGTCGAGTAAAATAATCTGAGCAATGACGGACGAAAGCTTTTCATGTGCACGCTGGGTCGTCTCATCCACCCGCACCTCAACTGTGTGGTGAATTTCTTTGACGGCCTTGAAGAGCAAAAACGCACCCCCGGCAATCAGTATCAAACTCTTGTAGCTGAAGTCTAAAAAGACGGGCGTATTGAGTTTCACTAGGTAGGCGGCTCCCAGAAGAAGGAGAAGTCGCAGTCCAAGTGCAAGACCTAACCCGATAATTCGGGCGCGATTGCGAACATCCTTTGGCAGGCGATCCGTCAATATCGAGATCAACAGAATGTTGTCGATCCCCAAAACAATCTCAAGGCCGACGAGAAGAGCAAATGTTCCGATCAAATTCATGTCCATGGAGGCATGGTAAACATCACTGGCTGCGAGATCAAAGAAATGCCCGGCGTCATCGAGCTTCCGGTTAAGAAAAATTAAGTTCTATCGGGGCTTTTTTTGGAGGAAGTTAGATTCTGTTAGGTGTCATAGAGTCGGATCCGTCTAACAGAAAGCGGAAAAATGAAAAGTTCTAGAGTTTCCTCTCAATTGCACGCGTCGGCGGCAAGTCTACCATTCGAAGATCTCCGCGCCCTCTTTCAGGCATCGCGTGTCGAAGCGGGCCTCGACATTGAGGCACTGGCCGCGAATGCGTTGGTTTCAGTTTCAACGATCATGCAGCTCGAATTAGCTCCCGAGAAAGTCCGTCTCGAAGACGTGTACGCCGTCGCAAACGCGCTCAACATTGACCCGGGCGATGTCATTGATCGACTGCATTCGGCGATGCGATAACAGGTGAGTGAGAGCGAGCAAACGACGACTATGAACGAACCTCGAAGAAAACTGCACATTCTTAAGCCCGATTCTCCTGACAGCTTCAGCACTTTCGAGAGTCTCTGCGGACTTCTCGCAGATCTAAATCCTTCGGTTGTCACTTCAGACAACATCCAAAACGGTCATCCGCTCGACGAAAGCGTTTTGTTGATACCACCGGGGCCCTGGCGTCAGGGCGTTATCTCGGATCTTACTAGATGTGCCAATCTTTCGATCATAGCTCTCGTTTCAAGTGATGAACCGTCCGATCGAGTGGAGCTTTGGTACTTACTCGGAGTTGCGCTCGTTCTCGATCTGCACGCTTCACCGGCGGTGCTGCGAGCTGCGCTGCTAAAGCTTGTCGAATTGGAAGTGTCGACGTTACGTGAGCAGCTGACTCGAAAGGAAAATCTGCTTTTTGAAGTTCTTCGTCGGGCGGGGCAGGCTGGTCTCGATCGTTCTGAATTGGCCGAGATGATCTGGAATGACACTACGATTCAGAGCAACACCATTGACGTTCATATTTTCAATTTGCGTCGGAAGCTTAACAGCACGCGGTTTCGAATTCTCTTCGAATCTCGACG
>JAYSST010000250.1:0-4038 GCA_043720435.1 Bdellovibrionales bacterium | reverse complement strand
CGATCATTGCTCCATCTGTTAGTCGAGATGTAGGCGAAAGCTCCTTCAGAAATTCGCGCCTGTGCCGAAACGTAATTGTGTCACCGATTGCGAATCGGCACGGTTGCGTTCAACAAACTGCGAGTGGGGAGCGGTGAACTACATTCTCTTTTTTCACCGGCTGCTGACTAGGGTGATCCCTGCGGTGCTATTTGTCTTGTTCTCGTGTCAGTTCGCTCATGCAGAGAAACTGAAGTCGTCGCCCCAGTTCAGTTCTGAAAATTCAGCGACCGTACTAGGATTGGATGCGAAGAATACAGTTTCCGAACAAGACATAAAAATGGCCGCTAAGCGCCTGTTGAGCAAATATCATCCAGATAAATACGGCAGCAAAGATTTCACCGATGCTGACAGGTTAATGGCAAACGTAATAACGAAGAAAATTCTAGCGGCGCAGGACTCGTTAGTGCATTACTTGAAACTCAATCCTTCGTACAATCCAAGTGAAAAAAGCGGCTCACCTTCCGCGTCGCAGTATCGACCCGAATCGCAATACGATCAGAAATTTTATACGTGGCAAGATTTCGCCAGCGATATGAGTAAAGATCGACAAAAATCGAGCGGTGCCGTTACCACGATGGAACATTACGGTTCCTCCCTGCGCGGGACGATGTTTGAATTTTTGTACCAGTTTCCGGATGCAAATCTCGCCTATCTCGAACTTTTTCAAGCCTCTGCAAAAGTTAACAATCAAGATGCATTGTTGATTTTAAGACCAGAAATTTTTCCAATAATCGAAATGCGCATTATTTCGCGAGAGACAGATGCGAACAAACCCCAGCTGGTGAGATCTGTCTTCGGCAAATACGTGCGAGGTCATCATCAGGGCAACTCGGGCCAAAATCTGGTCGACGCGATCGTGTTTGACGACGGTCGGCACTTTCCCAAAGGCTACTACATGCTGCCCATGTTCCGCGAGCAAACGAAGTATCAGGGAGAAGTGACCGGTGATGTGGGGCCCAAGGCTGTAAGAATGTCGAGCTCGCCTCAGCCAATGTTCCTCGTCATGAAACCATCCGGTTACTCGGATACTGAACATGGCGGGTACACCGGCGCAAGCCCGAAACCAACCAAGCAGTTTCTTCCGCCGAAACCACCGACACCGGTACAACCCGAGCAGCCGAAACTCGGATGGCGCGACGTCAAAGTTCAAAGCGGATCGGATCAGACGATAATGCTCGGACACACGCCGACCGATTGTCCCGCTGATTTCGGAAAGCTTGGGAAAAAACGCAAGAAGTGATATGGCGGGCGGTTTGTTGTCCGGGCCCTACCTAGGTCGAGGGCAATATTCACCGTCATCAGGACAAGGGTCCAGGCTTCACTTGAGAATCGTCAAATCACAGGCACGCCTCTCAATAAATACTCAGCTTTTTCCGATAGATAGATAAGAGAGGACATATGTCCCCGAAGAAAAAGCCCGCGCCGCCCAAGTCGGCAACAAAAGATGATCTCATCAATTCGCTTTTCGAATCGGAAAGCCCGGGCCAATTTGCGTTAAAAAATAGCCAGACAAAATCTGAAACAATCAGCCGGCTTTCCGAGGCGAGACGCGTACAACCGCCGCCTCCTCCGCCTGCGCAGAGTGACAATGATCGTATCTATAATTTTGAAGACGACGACGGGACTCAAGGCGTTCCGGAACAATCTGGCAATAGCGTTTACGACGCATCAAAAGACAACACGCCTCCGCCCGCGGATCGCACGTTTAGTATCGTGCAAGAAGCGAAAACAGTCGTCCATTCGGCGATGCATGACGAGTCGCAAAATGGGCAAACGAAACCGACTGTAAACAAGAGCAAACTTGCAGAAGTGTTGCGTCGTCTTTCACCGGGCGGTGGTCACGACAAACCAGAGAAACCGAAAACTCCACTCTACAATTCAGAAACTGCGGTCGCTGCAGTTGCTGGCGCGAAAGCCGCAAACGCCGCAAACGTAAAGGTATTGGAATCGGTCGCACCACCTCCGATAAAACCCGTTGGAGTCGTCGCGAAAGCGATTTACTCCGGAACAAATTCGGCTGGGGATGAACGTGCACCGACCGAGCCGGTCGGTAGCGGGCGATCGATCGATCCAAACGTTGACGAAAAGACTGTTGCGCAAAAAGTAGTGTCGCGACAACAAGGGGCGCCGATGAGTCGACCGTTGTGGCAGGACGCGAAAACGGAACCTATGTCGCGACCGTCACTGGATGGCCCTGAGGCAGATCCGGAAGCCGAGCAGTTTATGCCGACTGAGATTCGTCCGAATTCTCCGGGTGCTAGATTCCGAGAAGAGGTTCGCCAGGCTCAGCCGGGCGCTGCGATTTTCTCTTCGGCCGAGGCCGCTTTGCGACAGTCAGAAAATCTTCGAGTCGCACAAAAGAGAATTTCTGATCTTGAGAATGAACTCGAGCGCGTTCGCCGTGAAAACGAGAGCCTGCGCTCGGCCGGCGACACTCTCCGCCGTCGCATGGATGAACTTCAGGCCCACGCCGAGAACGCAGAAATGAACACTCAGGAAGCGAAGAAAATTGCTGAAGAAGAGCGCAAGGTTCTAAAGGGCCAAATTCAGAGTCGGGATCGCGAGATCGCAGAGATGAAAGGTCGCATTGACGACGCCGAAACGCGTCTCGAGGCCAATTTCCGCAAAATCCGCGTTCGTGAACGCGACCTCGAGCATCGTATCGAGATCATAAAAGCCGAAAGCCAATCGATCACCGCTTCGAAAGATCGAATGATCTTAGAGTTAAAGCGTCAGATTGATCAGATTTCGAGTGAACTCAATCATTCTAAAGTACAGGTTCAAGAAACTTTTGGTCAGTTCAAAGAGAAACAAGAAACGGCCCGCCGTGCGGTTCGTGCTCTGCGTATCGCGCTGACTGTGCTAGAGGGTGAAGACGATTCGGGTTCTCGTAAAGCTGAATGAGTACGCGGCTTGGCCGAGTACGACAACATAGATGGGCATTTCTCAGGCCACTGAACAGGTATTGTGAAACGCATAAAAGTAGTCATCTCAGATTTACATCTCGGCCGCGGCAGAACCCTCGAGGGCGGAGCTACGAACTCGCTCGAAGAATTTTACTTCGGAAAAAAACTTGTCGAATTTTTCAACTACTACTGTTCAGGTGAGTTCCGCGACATCGAGGTCGAAGTCGTCATCAACGGTGACTTTCTCAACTTTCTGCAAACTGACTACAAGGGGCATTTCTTAACGGTCATCACCGAGGGCGTTGCACTCGTGCAGCTGCAATCTATTCTCGATGGCCATCCGGACGTTTTCGAGTCGATGAAGGCGTTCGCAGCGCACCCGAATCGAATTATTACGTACGTCGTTGGGAATCACGACCAGGCGATGCTGTGGCCAGCGACACGCCAGCTGTTGAACGAAGCGCTTGGCGCTGATATTCGATATAAAAACATAGTCTATTTTTTTGATGGTGTTCACATTGAACACGGTCACATGCACGAGGCGGCGAATCGATTTGATCCAAAACGATTTTTCCTCAAGCGCGATTTACCTGAACCAATTTTGAATCTTCCGTTCGGTTCGCACTTTTTCGTCGATTTCGTTCTGAAGATTAAGCAGAAGCACTCGCACGTCGATAAGGTGCGACCATTCAACGCATTCATGCGCTGGGCTTTTTTCAACGAGACGAAGTTTACGATCGTTTCATTTGCGAAACTTGCCGTTTACTTTTTGAAATCGATGTTGGCGACAGATCCACGCAGGCATTTTCCATTTCGACGAATTCTGGGTGTTTTGGCCGAAAGCGCCATTTTTCCAGACTTAAGTGAATCAGCGCGGCGCGTTCTTGGCGACGAGCGGATCCACACAGTTATCTTTGGGCACTCACACGTCTATCAGTACCGTCAATGGGGACTTAACAAAGAGTACTTCAATACAGGAACATGGACAGATCTGACTTCCTTAGATATTCAATCACTTGGAAAAATCACGAAGCTGACTTACGTGCTCATCGAATATCCCGATGACGGTGGCAGGCCTCGCGGACGCCTG
>JAYSST010000249.1:0-1687 GCA_043720435.1 Bdellovibrionales bacterium | reverse complement strand
CAGTACCGTCGGCGCGGAAGTCTCCAGTGCCGCTGCTAGGTGTGTAGTATTCCCAAATGGCACCGACGTTGTTCCACCGGATGCTCTGACCGTTTTGTCCAACAGCTGGAGCCGATGGTAAATCTCTCGTGATAAATTTTGTCGCGGCTGTTATTCCAGCTGTATCAACGTAACTTTTTGTTGCAGCGCCGTCACCTGCTGTTGGTGCCGCGAGACCCGTGATCAATCTAGTACCTGCACCGGCGCCGTCGGCATCCCAATCTGCAGTCAAAGCAACGCTACCGTCTTTGCGAAGATAGTTTGCAGCAGCTGCAGAGGTCGAAGAATCGACATATTGTTTTGTTGAGGCGCCGAGATTCGCTGCAGGGTCAGCCGACAAAACCAGAAGCCCCGTCATCGTGTCGCCAGTCTTATTCACAGGAGCAAAACCAAGACCAGTTGTTACATCACCTGAAGAAAGCGCCGTGTTCACCCAGTTCGTACCGTCGAATCTGAAGAAGTGACCGGTACCCAGAGCGGTAATCGAAACCGGGGTCCCTCTAATTTTATCTACCGAAGTTGCACTATATAATCCACTGACGTCGCCTGAAAATGCTGTGGCGGCGGGAAGTGCGCCGACGATGCGCGAGTCATTACCAGCGGCTACAGTATTTGCCACTGTACCGACGTTCAAAGTTAAAGCCGGAGTCGTCGTCGCAGTAGCTACGGTTAAGTAAGAATTCGCAGACGAAACCGAAGTCACGGTTCCGCCGCTGTTTGCGCCCTTGCCGATCAAATCCCACGAAACACCGTTATCGCTGTAAATTTCTTTCGTGTCCGTCGAAATCCAAACGCGGCCGGCCGTCGACGCTGCACCCTTAGCTGCATCCAAACCACTTTGAATACTCGGCGTACCGCCCGCATTTCTCACAGCGTCGGTAATTCCGTAACCCAAAAGCGTCGTTGGCAACATCGACGTGATTTTAGTCCAAGGCAAATTTGGGATGTCGTTCGCAGTCAAAACACGGAACGACGGAGTTCCGGTGACTCCGTCTGGTGCAGCAAAAACTTTGTTTGTGGTTTGCGTCGACCATGACACCGCGATTGTTCCAGCTGTCGTAACCGGTGCCCCTGTAACAGAAAGCTCTGTCGGAGCTGTAAAGCCAACGCTCGTCACCGAACCGCCACCGCTTCCCAAAGTGATTGGCCCGACGGACGTTTGATACTTTAATTTGCTGTCCGAAGAATCGTACCAAACAGAACCTGGTCCCGGACTCGTCGGCGCGCCCGACATCACCGGAAGTTGCGCTCCGCTCGCCGAGTTCGACCGCATGTACGACGAACTAGTGCCGTCGACGACCGCGCTTAAAGTATTGAATCGTGCCGTCGAAGTAAAAAGACTGTCGAGATTTGCTTGCGACAATGCGCTGCCGCTCGCGGTGTTTACCTTCAGAACGTCGGTGCTACGAAGTCCTTGCAAACTCTCGGCGCGCTCCGCGACGATTGCGTTGGGTACCGAGTCGATCGTTAAATCTGGCAAAAGTGTTCTGGCGACTCCGCCCATCGTCGGCGGAAGAATTTTGATTCGAACATAGCGCCGTTTTCCACCGGTCGCAGTCACCGTGCAAGGCGCGCCGTTGGTCAGTAGCTTACCGTTGATGAGCGACATGTTTTGAAAAATACCTGCCATCGAATTGGCCGAGTCACC
>JAYSST010000248.1:0-4050 GCA_043720435.1 Bdellovibrionales bacterium | reverse complement strand
TCGGACAAGTTCAACGTCACATCGCCGAAAGTTACGCAGAATATCGCGCATGTTCGACTTATGTTTATGAAACCGCACGGCGCATGGATTTGATGAGTGATCGGGGCAATCGTGTTGATTCAGACGGCGTTAAACTGATCGCCACCACCGCGGCGAAAAATATCGCAGATCGAGCAATACAAGTGCTCGGCGGATACGGTTATGTTGGGGAATACGTTGTTGAACGCCTTTGGCGCGATTCGAAACTACTCGAGATCGGCGGCGGGACCCTTGAGGCTCACCAAAAAAATATTACGCGTGACCTTACACGCGATTAGACGAAGGTCGGGGACATCGCTCGCGCGATGTCTTCCATTGTAGCTCAGTAAACGCGATGCGAAACTCTATCTGTATAAATCTTTAACGAGGATGACAGCTTGGTGTTGAATATCGCGGTTCTACTCTTTTCAACGTCGACAGTTATGATCGCTATCGCTTCGTTCAAGTGGGCTGGCGAGCGCTCGTTCGAATCGGCCGTCACCATGTTAGTTGTCGCTGGAATCGCTTGGGCTGTCGGCTCGGTCATGGGGTATCTCGTTCCCGCGGTTCGACAACTTCTGACCAGAAACGCATTGGTCGTTCGGCGGAGTGCCGTTGGGGTGTTTGCAATCGTCACGTGCATCTGGCCGTGGATCTCGAGCGAGGCTCTGGACTTTGCGCTCATAGGAATAACATTTTTATGCGCCGGTCTGTTTGTTCCGTCGGTGATGAGTCTCAAGTCCGAAGAGCCCGAGCAAATGCGCGAAGCCTATGCGAAGTCGCTCATCGGTGCCGCTGTGGGGTCGCTGATTAGTGTCGCGCTTGTTGAATGCCGAGGTGTGGGTTCACTCTACCCTTTGGCGGCCTTTGCAGTTTTGCTTGCGCCGTCGCTGGAGCCAGATTTATTTTTCGCTAGGGCGCCTGGTCGCAAACGTTGGATAGCGTCAGGTGTCGCTGTTTTGGCTTTAGTCGCCGCCGTGTTTGCCCCGCAGAGCCCAGCATTAGTTTTAGACGGTGCTGAGAAAACACCTACCATTTTCACTGCATCCGAAACTGTATATCAGTTTCGTCCTGACCGAAAATTTGATGTGTACGTGTTAGGTGCGGGGGCCGCGAATTTAATTTCAACATTAAAGCCGGGTATCGCCGCGAGTTCGATAAAAAGTTTGACCGCAGCAGAACAACATCCCGCTTTGAAGTCGATTTCGATTCCAGGAGTGGAAGCCGCGATTAACTCGGGCAATGGTCGACGAAAGCTATCGGCCGAATCCCGTCGATTTGATCTCATTCAAATTCTAGAACCGATCGAGGGGATCGCCCGCACGGAGCCAAGTTTCGCGGCGCGCGCCGAGAGTGCACTGACAGTCGAAGCACTAAGATTATATTTCGATCGACTTAAGGACGACGGCTTTTTACAAGTTCTCGGTCGACAGACTGGCGCTTCGGCGCAATCTACGCTTTCAACGATCGCCGAAGCTTGGAAAAAGTCAGCACGTCGTGACGTCGATCTTCACGCAGTTGCAGTCACAAGCGACGGTGGAAAAACGTTGGAAACTGTCATTGTTCGGATGGCTGCATTCTCGCGCGAGGAACGTGAGCGGCTGAGCGACCAATTGCAGATCGGTAAATCTGGCGGGATGACAACCGTACTCGTTTCTGATTCGTCGGGAGCAGTCTTGACTGACAATCGACCTTTCGGCGGAGCCGCGTTGGATCCAAGTCACTTGAGTCGCACCGTGATGTGGGTCGCTGTCTTAGCACTTATCGGTTTAATAGTGTGGGTTGCGCGTCAAGAGCGCCGCAAAGGAATCGCGTCTCGCTGGCAAACAGCAAGCGTTGCTACTTATTTTGGTGGGCTTGGAATGTCGTTCGCGTTCTTCCACGTGTTCTTCGTGTTGCGTGCAATTCGAGGCTGGGGCATGCCTACCATCGCAACCGGTCTCGTCTTGGCTGTTGTCTTCGGCTCGATGGCTGCCGGCGCATTGCTCTTCGCGGGGCACCCGCGCCGCCGCCAAGGGGTCCGAATTCAGCCGCTCGCAAATTTCGTTTTTGCTGTGATGTTCACCTATTTGGGTGCCGCACTTTTTGAACCGCTCACCGCCGCTGGATCAGAATGGATTTCGGCATTTGTCGGAATGTCCGTACTTATTCCATTTGGTTTGCTTGGCGGCGCGTTTTTGCCGAACGCGCTCGAAGAAGCGAGCGAAAAGCTAGCGCATAGAGTTCTTTCACTGCTCTGGGCGATTTACGCCGCGGGGACAGCTCTCGGAATTTATCTCGCATTGCTCGTGAGTCTTGATAACGGGCTAGATGTTGTCTTCCTCGCAGGACTCTTCTGTTTTGCTTGGGTCGCAATATTTAGTGGTCTCGTCAGGCCTTGGAGTGTTCGCAAGACGGCGCCTGCAGACGGCACAGAAGGCAGTTAGTAAACAGGCGGAAGACTGCGCAAGGCTTCCGTTAACTTTTCGTGCGCTTTAGTTTTGGCGCCGAGTGTGCTCAATAAGATGTAAAGTCCGCTCGACTTTCGGTCGAGAAAAATCGCCTCTCGGGGAGGGGCGCGCAGTTCACGCGCTTTTATAACTTCGGTCAGCTGTGCCGCGAGTCGATTCGGCAAATCATTTCCGCTCCAGTTGTAGCTTCCGTCCGCGTCAAAGTAGGCGCGACCCGCTTCAGAGGCGCCATTGGGGTCGAACGGCTCGACGACAAGTCTGCAGAAGTCGTAGAAGGCGTCGCTAACTTCCTTTGGATCGCACGGGAGTAAGAAACCTAGGTCGAGGCCCGCTTGATTCACATCATCTTTTCGTTGCTCGATAGTTGCCGTCAGCAGTCGTCGGTAATAGCCGAGAAAGCCGGCCTCGAAATTTCGGACAGCGCCGAAGTCGAGAAGGACAACACAGTCGCGCTCTATTATCTGACCATCGCAGGCCGTTTCGCCTTGTAGGCGAATTCGGTAATTGCCAATGTGCGGATCCGTCTGTACGCACCCAAAAACAAAAAGTTCACGTAAGTAGAGTTCAAGGAGCGAATCAGCGAGGGCGTTTCGTCGTTCTTGCGAAAGGCTCTTCAGGTGGTGGGCATCGAGGCGATGCCCACAGATCAATTCGATAGCCAAGACTCGCGAACTACACCATTCGCGCCGAATTTTCGGAACGAGAAACCTTTTGTCTCCATCAAGCAACGTCGCAAACTTTTCTGCGCAATCAGCTTCGGATTTATAGTCGACCTCTCGCCATAGCATCTCTTCAATTTCGCAAACGAGATCGTTCATCCTTTTTCCGCGCGGTACGCCAGGTGCAAACATGACAATTGCTTTCAACGCTTTTAAGTCAGAGGCGATTGCGCGATCCACACCAGGATACTGAATTTTGAGCGCAATCGTTTCTCCAGTTGCTTTGACTCTCGCAGAATGAACCTGGCCGATCGAAGCGGCAGCCATTGCCACTGGATTTATTTCAAGCTCGTCAAATCTCGACTGCAGTTCTTTTTTAATAAAAGGCTCGATTGTCTTCCAATCAAGCGGCGGTGTGCTTGCTTGAAGAGATTTTAAAATCGTGTTCACTTGCGGCGGAAGAAAGTGTTCTCCGTACATCGAGAGCAGTTGTCCGACCTTCATCACCGAGCCTTTAAGCGCGCCAAGTTCTCTGGTAATTTCTCGGGCTTGTTCTTCAAGTTTTCGTTGCAACTGAGCGCGGCGTTCGGGCGGGCAATCAAGATCAGATTGTCCCGAGCCACCCTTGAAATTCCATAGGTCTCCGCTCGTTGAAAATGCGAGCCGCGCGAGCGCAAGGGAGCGAACGAAGAGACCTGTGCTTAGGCATTGCTGGGTCGCCTGAAGGTCCTCTTCTTTACTCTCTCGAGATCGAGTTTTGGCCATTCATTTCCTTCGGGCGAACTTAGGATTGGTCGTCAGTCATATCATAGCAGAAACGACTCGTATAAGAGAGTTACGACATTCTAGAGTTCAAAGAAAAGTCACCTTTTCGACGAGTCGCCAGGGACTTGCGTGCCGTTCGATTCGCCAGAATGAAACCC
>JAYSST010000247.1:0-4052 GCA_043720435.1 Bdellovibrionales bacterium | reverse complement strand
TGTCAGGCGAACCTGGCTCGTTGAAAATTACGGACGACACGCGAATTCGCGCGGCGATTCCGACGATCAATTATGCGATCGAAAAAGGTGCGAAGATTGTATTGGCGTCGCACTTGGGCCGTCCCGAAACCGAGGAGGATCGCCCGAAGTATACCCTCGAGCCAGTTGCCCTGCGACTGGGCGAACTTTTGGGCTGCGAAGTGATTCTTATCGAAGAGCCGACGTCGGATGCACCGAAGGCGCTCTTGGCTTCATTGAAAGCGAAACAGATTCTGCTGTTAGAAAATGTTCGCTTCGACAAAGGTGAAACTAAAAACTCCGCGGAACTTGCGAATATCATCGCAAGCTATACCGACATTTATATTAACGATGCGTTTGGCGCTTCCCACCGCGCTCACTCGACAATCGACGCGCTTCCGCGTCTGGTAACAAAACGTGGCTGCGGATTTTTGATTAAGAAAGAAATTGAAGCTTTGAGCGGATTGCTCGCCGGTCCTGCAAAACCATTCGTTGCAATAATGGGTGGATCGAAAGTGAGCGATAAAATCAAAGTTATCGAGAAGATGATCGAGTCTATCGATACATTTCTTATCGGCGGCGCCATGGCCTACACATTTATCGCAGCTAAAGGCTTGGGCGTAGGTAAGTCGCGAATCGAGAAAGATCGTCTGTCATTCGCCAAAGAGTTGATCGAGCGAATCGAAGCACGCGGCAAAAAAGTTTTGCTGCCAATTGATCACATCGTCGCTGACGACTTCTTGGCTTCTACCAAAATCGAAACGATTATGGGCGAGAGTGTTCCTGAAGGTCGAGTCGGTCTCGATATCGGACCGAAGACTCGGGCGATGTATCGGGAAGAAATCTTGCGCGCAAAAACGGTTTTCTGGAATGGTCCGATGGGCGTGTTCGAAAAACCGGAATTCGCAAAAGGTTCGTTTGCTGTGGCCGAGGCGTTAGCGGCTCTCGCTGAAAAAGGCGGAATTTCAATCGTTGGCGGCGGAGATTCTGCGGCTGCAGCTGAGGCCTCGGGCTTTGCACTAAAGATGACTCACATTTCGACAGGTGGCGGTGCTTCGCTCGAGTATCTCGAAGGCGCGCGACTCCCCGGTCTTGAAGCTTTGCGAACTGTTCGCGAATCGGCTGCGCCAAGCCTGTAAGGCCACTGCCCCCGGCGGGCGGCGCTGACTTACTGCCGTGGTCTCAATCCGAAAGTCGTTCTGTTTTTGGAACAGTCGTCGTTTTTTTATTTTGCAATAAGCTGTTCCCCGCCAATAGCCTTAAGCCTCACTCAACGAAATGAGGATTCTTTTGCCACGCAACGTACTATCGGTCGCGCTTATTGCGGCCATGTTTCTATCCGCAGGTTGCGCCATCATGCACAGTACGCAGCTCGGCGAAATCGATTCACGCGTTGTATTGAAAGGACGGAAGTTTCAGGTGTTAGTTTCTGAAACCGGTTTCAATCTCGATGAAGTTGCGGGGATTCTTCGGCAGACGACTACTCATGCCGGAACACAGAATCAAATTGCAGAAGTGCAGGCGATCATCGGCCTTTTTCAGATGGGACCGCGCACGGGCAATCAGGTCATGAACGAAACCTATGCCGACAACATGATCGATTTGCTTCGAAAAGAATGTCCTAAGGGCCGAATCAGCGGGCTCATGTCGGTTCGTGAAACCGCGAAGTATCCGGTTATCAGCGGAGAAGTTGTGCGATTAACAGGCTATTGCCTTGAAGAGGGTGCGTAATGGAAAAAAACTTTAAGCAGAGAGTCTTGGATATCAAAGTCGCAACCGCATTGTCGACGGGAGTCATCAGGCTGATCGCACGCCTCACGTTCCCGTTGCTGGCTGCCGTCTTGATGGCGACGGGCTGTACGCATCTGCAATCGGTTTCGACGAGCTCGATTCCAGACCAACGTTCGAAACCGGTAAAGGCAGAAGGCTATCGATTCATATTCCTCGGTTTCAATTTCAACAACGACTACGTGAATGAGATGACCGAAAATCTTGCCGGCAAATGTCCCGACGGCCAGGTCAAAGGCATTCTAACTAAGTTCGAAAACATCATTTATTTCCCGTTGTTTGCTCATGCGGTACGAGTTGAAGCTCAAGGCTATTGCGTCGGAGCCGGGTCGTGAACTTGCTACTCCTGCGCGCCCTCGCGCTCGTGGTCTGCGCAGGTTCGCTGTCGTCATGCACGTACGCTCTGCATCAGGTTCACGAGGGAGACATCGAGCGAATCCCAACGGGACGTGAGTTCCGCCGTGTCAAAAGTCAGGCCGAGCAATTTGTCGTGCTCGGCTTTGTGCGGCAGACAGACTACGTCGATAAAGCTTATGCAGATTTGGCTCAGAGCTGTGCCGGTCGCGAAGTTGAAGGAATTCAGACGCGTTATTCGACGGCTCACGGATTTCTCTCTTGGACGAACAAGGTCGTCATGCAAGGTTATTGCCTCGAATAGGAATACCCGAAGCGGTATTCGGCTGGAGGATTTGCTTGAGAGATTTTATTTACGCGGCCAACTGGAAGATGAACAAAAATCCAAAGGAAGCTGTCGAGTTTTTCCGCGAGTTTATTCCTTCGCTCGAGAAAAAATCTTTTGTGAAAACCGCGAATCACGGTGCCCGACGTGTCGTGTTTTTTGTTCCCGCGCTCGACTTGTCGACATGTGAGCAAGCGGTCAAAAGTACAGGCATCGAACTCGGCGGACAAAATATCCATGCCGAAACAAAAGGCGCATACACCGGCGAGAATTCGGCTGCAGTATTGAAATCGATGGGTGTCCCCTGGGCGCTGGTTGGACACAGCGAACGGCGAACATTATTCGGCGAGACCGACGCGATGACCGCACAAAAAATGAAATCGGCTTTTGCGAACGAACTGTCTGCCATGCTTTGCGTGGGTGAAACGCTAGCCGAGCGTGAAGCTTCGGACACGATCGTTGTCGTCGCCCGCCAACTGGAAGTCGGTCTTGCACAGGTGTTAGAAACAGTGAAGAAATCTCCGACGCGGCTTACAATTGCGTACGAGCCGGTCTGGGCGATTGGTACCGGAAAAGTCGCGTCTCCCGAACAGGCTTCCGAAGTTCACCAGGCAATTCGAAAATGGCTCACCGGAAAGTTCGACGCTGCGACGGCAAATCAAATTTCGATTTTGTACGGCGGAAGTGTCAAAGCCGACAATGCAAAGTCGATCGGCGCGAAGCCGGACATTGATGGGTTTCTCGTCGGGGGCGCCTCACTGGAATGTGCGTCGTTTCTTGGGCTTTTTTAAAGACCGGTTGAGTTCCAGCGCGATCAGTGAGCAATATTGGAAACATTTAGTGAGCTAATTCGAAAGTGAATTGTATTCCGACGAGGTTGGCCTGTTTACCTTCGACGTTGTAGCGACGAAGCATCAAATCAGAGCGTGATTTCTGGACGATTCTTTTTCCGGCCGCTTGATTTATTACACTTGCGAGCGAGCCCGCCGGATTCAACACAACCATCGCGACACTGCCCGCCGCTTTCGAACCCATCATCTGTCCACCATTGTCACCAATGTGCCGTCCAAGGTTGTAGAAATATTCGCCGAGCACAGCACCGACAACAGGCGTCACCAACAAGTCTTGAATTCTTGGAGATTGAACCACTCCCTCGACACTGTATTCCCAGAAAAAAGTGGATGTTGCGACCGAGTAGCCGAGGCTCTCGATGGGCGACTTACCTTGGTGACGGGCCATTGTGTACGTTGCGGCGCTCGCGAGAGGTTGTGCAACTTTGATAACAGTATCTGAGCCTGATCGCTGATACGGTTTACGATCGAGCGGAGATTGATCTTCAGGGGACTTCGGTTGATCCCATTTCGTAACACCATCAGACGATGCCCAGAGGATTCCGGAGTCGGGGCTCTTGCCGAGTGCGAGGTCGCGCGTCCCGTTAATCAGATTCTTGTCGGAAGCGACAAGTAAGTTTCGATTCAATTCGCTTCGAAACGCATCGCTGTCCATTTCGTCGATGAGAAGAACCGATTTTACGCGCTCTTCTGAGTTCTCGTCACAAAGCTGACTG
>JAYSST010000246.1:0-1689 GCA_043720435.1 Bdellovibrionales bacterium | reverse complement strand
GATCTGGATATCGAAGGACTTCAAGTTTCACAGGGCACAATGTAGAGGAACCTAACTCATTTTGCAATTGACCTAATTCCGGTTAAACTGACGTAAATGCGGCACTGACTGAGTCAAGTGTCTGATAATGCTTTAGGGAGGACCGAGGATGGGCGTTTTCGATTGGCTGCAAGCGTTTTTAACCAAACCTGCAAATGTGACCGTGTCGAAAAAGCGTTCGAGCCGACTCAAACGCAATGATCCCTGCCCTTGCCATAGCGGTTTAAAATACAAGAAGTGTCATATGAAGACCGATCAAGAGCAGGCAGAAGTCGAGCGGGTCAATGCGCAGAATACGTTTTCGAATAAACAGTTCGAGCCCGAGAGCTATTCCAACAGCGCACTCGCCCATCGAGGTTTCAGTCAAATTCCTGAGATTTCGAAAAATCTAAAAAAAATGCAAAAAGATGAGTCTTAGCCTTCGTCTAGCGGCGCATTCTCACCAGCGAGAAAATCGCAAATCCTGACATGACCACGTTCGGTATCCAAGCGGCCAAGATGGGCGGCAAAGCTCCGTGCTTCCCTAGCGTCAGTCCCGAACTGTAAAAGGCCCAGTACGCAAACGCGAGGCCGATTGTAATGCCGGCGCCAAAGGCTGCTGAACCCGAGCGTGCTTTTCCAACAGAAAACGGAATCCCGATTAACGACATAACAAAAGCGGCCATCGCGAAGCTAAATTTCGCGTGGTAATCGACCTCGTATCGGAGCGTATCGAGACCGGATTCTTTATTCCGTTTAATAAATCGAGCGAGCTCTTTCAAAGGTAGCGAGTCTGTTGTGGCTCCGCTCGACTGCAAATCTTTCGCGTCTTCTGCAACCGTAATTCGTTTCGCTTGAAAGTCTTGGGTCATCGGGACGTTTGTTTCGATTGGAAAAACGGTCACGGTGCCGTCCGACAGATCCCACGTCGTCCCCTGAAGTTTTACTGCTTGCGCCGTAATCATCTGAGCCAAACGCCAAGTGCTATCGAACTGATACATCGTCAGCCCCATCGCCGTTGCAGTATCGGGCGATAGAGTTTTAATGTTGTAAAGCGCATTGCCGGAACGGTACCAGATTCGATTTGTTTTGACGGTTGAATACAGGCCCGGCTGCTTTTTAATCTCGACGTAAAGCACGTAGTTTTTCTTCTGATTTAATATCGGCACAACTCGATCGTTGAGAAAAAACGACACAGAAGAAATCAACACGACGAGCGATAAAATCGGAAGACTGATGCGCGCGAGACTCATGCCGCTCGCAAAAAGTGCGACAAGCTCATTTGTTTTACCCAGCGAACCGAGAGTAAAAACAACCCCCATCAGACACGCGACCGGCATCATCTGGTAAATCAATGATGGAAGCGAAAGCAAATAGAACGAGACGATCGATTGAAATGGCGCATCTGAACGAACAAAATTCGACATAAAGTCGACCGTCACAAACAGCGTTACAAAAACGACGAGACCGCCAAGGAAGAAGCCTAAAAAAAGCTTGGCGATGTAGCGATCGATGATGCTGATCATGCATTTACCCTACGGCGAGCCGGCGGTTTCGTCCACATTTGAACATGAGCCAAGGGGTTAGTTCATTCGGGCGCTTGACAGTCCTTTGATAGGGGGCTTGACTTGGGCTTATGGCATTGCGCGTCTTACTCGCCGACGAAAGCGT
>JAYSST010000245.1:0-1691 GCA_043720435.1 Bdellovibrionales bacterium | reverse complement strand
GCGCGAACGACGAGCTTCTCGCTGACGCCGACGCGAAACGAACCAGTCATCAATTTATTCAAGATAAATACGTCTTGTTGGGTAAGATCACGCCACCAACCAAGAAGCATTTTGGCCTTTTCTTTCTGATCGCGAATAGCGCCGATCGAAGGAATCCGCTCCTCCATCCAAGATGTCAAAAATGTCTCGGATGAAACCGGGGGAGTATCCGATTTTCGGCAAAGTCCGAGCGACTGCGCGAGTAAACTCAAAGTCTCGGCAGTATCGCCGACGTTCGATGCGCTCTCATCGAGCAGCCACTCGGGGAAGTCGGTCCCGGTGAGAAACAAATCTTTGAGCGAACGGCTCGTCAGTGTCTTTCGTGAAACCCGTCCAGTTAGAAGAATCACAGCCCACATCGAGTCCGCAGCGTTGCTAGCGGCGAAAAATCGTTTCAGTGCATCGACTTTTTCGATGGTGGATGTCGT
The DNA here is from genome assembly GCA_043720435.1 of Bdellovibrionales bacterium. Lineage (GTDB taxonomy): Bacteria > Bdellovibrionota > Bdellovibrionia > Bdellovibrionales > JAMPXM01. Next base: position 1,224 of record JAYSST010000245.1, on the reverse strand, counting down.
AGAATCAAGTTCGTCGAAGAGCTGAACGAAACGCATCACGATTGCGCCTCGTCATCTTCAAATTCGGTTTCGAAGAGACGAACCGAAAGTCCACGTTCGGTTAAAAAACGTTGCAGGACGTCCGTTCGTCCGTGAGTGAGAAAGACAGTTTTGCAACCGGTGTCCGAGATCGTTTGATTTAGCTCATTCCAATCCGCATGATCCGACAAAACGAAGCCTTTTTCGTATCCCTTTCTGCGTCGATTTCCACGAACTTGCATCCAACCAGAAGCAAATGCAGTTTGCGGATCTTTAAAACGTTTCATCCAAGGTGACCTGTGCCCAGAAGGTGGCGCAATAATTAAATCGCCATTGAAGGAGTGCCCCTTCGGCATGTCGGTAACAAGTTTAGTTGGAAGCATGTGAACATCGAGTCCTCGGTAAATTTCGGTAAGTCCCGCGACAGCGCCGTGAAGGTAGACGGTCCTGTCTGTCAGGCGCGAAAGTTCAGCCAGAACACGTTGTGATTTTCCGAGTGCATAACAAAAAAGAATCGATGGACGTCCCGCATCGCTCTGCCACCAATTAAAAATTTTAGTCGCTGTAGCCTCACCAGATTCCCAGTTGTAAATCGGTAACGCGAATGTCGCCTCGGATACGAATACGTCACACGGAACTACCTCAAATGGGTCGCACGAAGGATCTGCAGTACGCTTATAGTCTCCTGAGACAGTCCAAACACAATTCCCAGATTCGATGCGAACTTGAGCAGAACCGGCTATATGCCCCGCAGGGTGAAAGCTGACCCACGTTTGCCCCAGTTTAACCTTTTCGCCATACTCAAAACCGGTGATCCGGATCCCATTTCCCAGACGGTGTTTTACAAATGGCAGCGCCTTCTTAGAACTAAAATACTGCTGAGCGCCGATACGGGCATGATCTGAATGCGCGTGGGTAATCAGTGCATTCTCGACAGGTCGCCAAGGATCTATATAAAAATCGCCCAGAGGACAGTATAGCCCTCTATCGTTAACCAAAACTAAATCGTCGGCGTTACGAGTTGCAGTCATCGCAGTTCAAGAGGGCAAAAACCTTGCCGACACTACCCGCATTCGGATTGCCAGAACTTAGGAACGTGCTACTTGTTTAGCATATGCTGTCTGAATTGAAGCTTTACGCAACATGCTTTTTCTCTATCATCGTTATCGATCTGCTTTGGATCGGCATCATCGCCAAATCCTTTTA
>JAYSST010000244.1:0-4057 GCA_043720435.1 Bdellovibrionales bacterium | reverse complement strand
TTGTGTGCATGTGCGATGATTGTCAGGCGTTCGAAGCAGGGGATGATTCGTTGGTATGCGGGGTGCTGTAATTCTCCGATTGCCAATACGATGGCATCTGCAAAAGTTCCGTTTGCTGGAGCGATTCACACGTTTATGGATCACGCGAGTTCGGATTCGAACCGAGATCAAGCGTTGGGTCCGGTGTTCGGCTACCTGCATGCGAGATTTGCTTTAGGGGAACCGCGGAAAGAAGCGCACAAGAGTGTTTCTCCGCGAGTGATGTTCCGGTCGATTCAGTTTATTTTAGGTGGCCTTTTTAAACGCAAGCACCAGCCGTCGCCGCTCTTTGATTTGGCGACCGGCAAGCCTCGTGTCGAACCGTATGTTTTGAGTCGCGCGGAACGCGCGGCCCTCAGTGCTCGATAGACATCGGCTGATGAAGTTCGGCCGGTTTGTATTTCTAATCTCTTGCTTGGCAGGGTGCGTGTCAAATTCGAAACTTGATCCTTCGTTAGTCGCTCCTTGGTCAGACCATTTGAGCAAGGAAGAACCGTATGAGTATCCGTTCAAAGCGCGGTACGGCCGGGACGGTAAGAAACTGACCTACATTGCTTCGTTGCACGCGAATACAGTGGGCTCGGCGACCTTTAAGATGATCGAAGATACTTTTGAGCAGCAAAAGATTCAGTTTGTGATCTTAGAAGGCTTTGGACACTCGCTGGGTGTCTCGCCGAAAGATCGCGTAGATTGGGCCAGCAAACAAGGTGCGAATGGAACATTTGACGGATTTGAAACTGCATTTTCTATTTTGAAGGCAAATAAATGGCGGGTTCCCTTTCGGGGTGGCGAGCCCAGTGAAGCGTTTGTTCATTCGCAAATTCTGCGAACGGGTTTCGCGACAGAGGATTTGGTTTTCTACCAGTTCCTACAGCAGGTCTTTCAATTTCGAGAATCGCATCCGGCCTCTGAAATCGATACGAAGGATTTATTTGAAAAGTTCATCAACAGAAAAAGTGCAGCGCTTGGCCTGAAGGCTGTTTCGACGCTAGCAAACTTCAACAGCTGGTATTCTAGTAAAATGGGAGAGTCATTTTTCCCGAAGATGTTCCCGCCTGAAGACCTGGCACCATATGAGGATGGAAAACGTTTTACTCAACGTGTGTCGTCCATTGTTTGCAGAATCCGCGATCAATTCGTGCTCGCAAAAATTGACGAGGCATTGGCTGATTACGACTCGGTCCTCGTCATTTACGGCGGCAGTCATTGGTCGACTCAAAAGAAAGCCCTTGAACGGGCCTTGGGTGCACCGGCGTTCGAGAATTGATGCGAGTGACTTCCGCAGCGGAAGCGACTTGCGTCATTGGCTATGCGACCTTGAGGTCAAATTCAATCTGTTCGTATTCAACCAACGGAGTTTTGACCGTGCGGCCTGCGACCGTTGACGTTTTGATTTTGATCGCGCCGATCGATTCGAAAAACGAAACGAGTTTGTTGAGATTCGAGACATCCATTTCTAGATGTTTTGCCAGCTCATAAACGGATTTCGGTTTGTGTATAAGTATCGCCGACGAGACGCCGAGGTTCTTTACGAAGCGGTCGAAATCTTTTTTTGTATCGAACGCGAGTTCGAAATGACCTCCCTTGGGGCGTCCTTTGCGAGCTTCCTTCAGTGCTTTTTTGAAACTAGCGAGCGACTCGCTCGACGACTTGATGGAAACAATCAGCTTTTTCATATTTTTAAAATACCAACTCCAATATTCATATGGGTAGTTTATGACACATATGGGTAAAAATCAACCTATACCGACCGTTTTTACTGGCGCTAGATTTATTCTCAAGAAATGACGCGAGTCGCTTCCGCTGCGGAAGCGACTCGCGTCATTTTATACCGGGCGGGTCATTCTTAAACTGGGCGAATCAATCTTAGACTGGACTTACGCTTCTAATTTGGATGTCGAAGACTCCGGCGCGTTCGCCTGTCGTCGTTGGGAGGAAGTCCACTACGACTGATTTTTGATCGCTCGGTGAGAGCGATTTTAGAATCAGATCGTCTTCGTTCAGGGCTTCGCCCTTGAAATACATTTGCGTGATCAATTCGTGGTAGCCGCGCTTCATGATTCGGAAGTGAATATGAGGCGGGCGGACCCATGTTCTGTCGGCTGGGTAAGCTCCTGGCAAAATCGTTTTGAAACGATAGTGGCCCGTCGCATCCGTCACTGCGCGACCCCAGTATTGGAAATCCGGGTCTAGCGGTGCTGTGTTCGGATCGTTCGGGTGATTGTATTTGCCCGAGGCGCACGCTTGCCAGATTTCAACCAAGGCGCCAGGCACCACTGTGCACGCGGTGTCGCGGACGGTGCCTTCGACCCAGACGACTTCTCCGATCGCTTGGCTTGTGCGGCCTTGGACCGTTGTGAGGTCAGTGTCTTTGTCTGCTTGATTCACGATCGGATAAAATGGGCCCTTCGCCTGGCGCGCTGTCGCTTCGCACGTCACCGCTGCGTTCGCTTTTGTTGCGAAGCCTGCAATGCCGGCTAATGCGGTGAACGCTAGTGGCGCATTTTTTAGGAACGAACGGCGCGAGCCGGTGACGGCACGGGATTCGGTCGCGGCACGAGAGTCAGTTACGTGGCGGAAGTCGGTTACAGGGATTCCGGTGATTTCAGTTGTCGGTTTCATTATTTTGCTCCGTTCGTGCAACGTTCAAAGCTGCGTGGCTCTAAAGTGTTTGATTTCTGATGGACTAATTTTTTGCCGCGGATATTTGTTTCGATGTCTTCGACCATTTCGAGCAAGCACGTTTTTTCGGTGTGGTTGATGTACTCGATCTTTTTTGCGGTCACTGTCACTTCGATGGCTTCTGTTCCCGGGCGGCCTTGCAAGATGTCCTCGGGGCTGGCACCTCCGGCTCCTCGCATGCAGCTTTCGCCCGTAGTCACGCATGGAGCGGCTGCGCGGTAGTTCTGGTGATCAAGCAGTGTGATGTCGGAAAGGCCCGGGATTAAAACTTTTAACATAGGCATCGCGTAGTCGGCGCGCGAACAAAGAACTGTGTCTTTGTTGAGCTCCACATAGAGATGCGATTTTGTCACATGCACGATGGTCTCGCGTGTTTCGATTTCGGGAGTCGCCGGCACCGTCGTGGCTGCATACGCAGGTGAACTTACGATAGCGAGGGCTCCAGAGATGGCCAGTTTGGTAACGAATTGTGAGGTCTTCATAAGTAGCTCCTTTGTTAACTTCGCTTTGGAATCATTCCGAAGCGATGAGCTAGTTCTGGTAGATCTCGCGCTATTAATACAATGAATTGATCTTCCGAGTGTGATAGACAGAATTCATGATACAACCTGAAGCACTGCGCTATTTCATGGAGCTCACTCGCACTTTAAACATGTCCCGCGCGGCGGAACGGCTCGGCGTCACGCAACCGACGTTGTCGCATAGCTTGAAGCGGCTCGAGGAGTCTCTCGGCGAAAATCTTTTTGTTCGGTCAAAACGCGGGCTGCGGTTGACGGCGTCTGGTGGACATCTGCTGGAACGCGCGCAGGAGCTGCAGAATTGCTGGGACGCGATTGCGAAATCCGTGCACGAAGAAACGAGTGAAGTGAAGGGACGTGTGCGCTTGGGCTGTCACACGGCGGTGGCGCAATATACGCTGCCGCAGTTTTTGCCGAAGTTGTTAAAGACGAATCCTTTGCTGTCGGTGACTCTGAGTCATGGACTCTCACGGCACATGACAGAGATGGTTGTCAGCGGCGGGCTTGATCTAGCTCTCGCGATCAACCCGCGGCCGCACCCCGATCTTGTCATCAAAGAACTCGTGCGCGACCGCGTGACGGTTTGGATGGCGGCGGGTTGTCTTAATCCCGATGTGTTGATTGTCGAACCTGAACTTGCGCAGAGCCAAGATGTACTGGGGAAACTCCGAAAAAAAGGAATCAAGTACAGTCGCGTGATCGAGAGTTCGAGTCTTGAAGTCATCGCGCAATTGATGAATGCAGGAGTCGGCTGCGCGATTTTGCCAGAGCGCGTGGTCGAGGCGTTTTCGACGGTGAAGGCGCATGCGGTGAAGGAG
>JAYSST010000243.1:0-4063 GCA_043720435.1 Bdellovibrionales bacterium | reverse complement strand
TCAAAGAACGCGTGAAGGTTATCAAAAAACAGCTCGAGAACGTTCGCAGCCATCGCGCGCAACATCGTTCGGCGCGCCGCCGAAATCGAATTCCAAGTTTCGCGCTGATCGGTTACACGAACACGGGAAAGTCGACGTTACTAAATCAACTCACGCAGTCCCAGGTTTTAGCGAAAGATCTGCTCTTTGCGACACTTGATCCGACGACACGCAAGGTACATCTGCCTGACGGACCGCACGCGGTCGTGACCGATACTGTCGGCTTTATTCGTCGCCTACCGACAAACTTAATCGAAGCATTTAAAGCGACGCTTGAAGAGTCGGCGGACGCCGATATTTTAATTCACGTCATCGACCTTTCGTCTGCGCAGATGCAGACGCAAATCGAAGTCGTCGAAAAATTGATGGTTGAATTCGGATGGCAGAGCAAACCCGTGATTCATGTCTTCAATAAAGTGGATCAGGCGGGATTTGAAAAGCAATTTCAAGTAAAGGCGTTTCCGCGAGTGTTCGCGAGTGGCCTGACTGGCGAAGGGCTTGATCGCTTGAAACGAATCATGGTCGAGCAGATCGAAGCTCTCTCGAATGAAGTTGAACTCTTTATTCCAAAAACACACGAGCACCGCATCTTCGAACTTGGTCGCGAGGCAGGTATCGTCCGACGAGAACAAGGAACAAGCGGAACATTGATCGTTGCGCGTATGACGTCGGCCCTTATGAACCGTTGGAAAGAGTTTCTCGTTACCGCCGAAGCGGTCGCCCCGTGAATCTTACGAGTCCGATGAAAGGCATTTTGCTTACCGGGCTCGGTATTTTAATAACGATTTCTAATGTGGATGCGGCCACAAAGATTTGTTCGGGCACAATGTTCTCGGACAAATGCGAAGACCGGTCTTCACAGCCTCTCGATCTTCGAAAAAACACCGCTGAAGCCGATGGCGTCATCTTCAATTATTTTCTCGTCGGTAAACGCGAACACTATGCCGAGATTAAAGCTTTTAACGCTACGGCGCCAGCGCATCTGGGCGGACGAGCAATTGAGATCGCTGAAGACGTCCGTAAATCGGCGATTAACTATGTAACAGGGAATCGACCTGAAGCCAACTGGTCCACAGAGATCAGAAGCGTCGTCGAGCGATTGCGCACGGTGCGGTTTCGACTTGCAAATGGTAGCGACAGCGACTGTTTTGCTAAGGGCGACGCTGGCATACCGAATGCCTCTTATACTGAAGGCGAGCATACGATTGGGATTTGTCCGGGCCTCGTGAAGTCGACAACGCAGGAGGTGGCAGCGTCACTTGCGCACGAACTCGGGCACGCCGTGAGCCCATGTACAATGCAAAAGGCGCTCGTCAGATATTTCGAGCCGAAACCGGAAACTGGCGCATGTCTTTTCAGCATTGGGGAAGGCGAAAACCGGTCACCGCAGGACAAAGAATTGTTTGGTATTGGACCTATCTCGATCTCCCAGAAAGATGGATACGCCGTCGACCAAGACCCAGAATCAACCGACAATTTAATTCGCTGCCAAGCCGCAGTGCGATTGCCAGCGAGCCAGCTCGCTGATCCTAAATTCTACCAAAGTTTTAACGCCTGCATCGATAAGCGCTATCAAACTGAATATGAAGATTGGATGGCTTCGAAACTCTTTCACCTCGACAAAATGCCGAAACGATTCGACACGTTGCCGGGAAGACAACGCGAAGAATGGCCGCAGATGGTTAAAGCGTTAAAAAAGGAAGTACCGTTCCGTTGCTATGTGAAGAACGACGAACATTTTGCCGACAGCTTTGGCGGCATGGTTTATTCAATCTGGGGGCAATCGAAAGATTTAACGTCTGTGCAATTCGAACGTGGACTCCATTCTCTCACGGGCATCCAATGCGTTGAAAAAGTGACACAGAAAATTAAGATGGATCCGCAGATTTATCCGAACACTACGAACCGAATCGCGCTTCATCTTAGGCCAAACGCTGTGGTCAATCTGCTTGGCTGCGATGCCGCTTCACCCGCCTCACAGGCATCGCTCTGCAGCCTTTCAGAAGAAACCTTTACCCAGGAAGCCGCGGTGGACATCCGTAAGCGCGGGACTAAACGCTAATGCGCGCGGCTCTAGCGTCGATCTGCATTTCCGTCTTGTTGCCGCTCAGTCTCGCCCACGGAAAAGCGGTGACGAAAACCTCGTCCGCTGTAGCCAACACTGCAACTCCGTTCGAACTCTGCTTCGCTAATCGACATGGTCGATGCTTCAGAACATCGGAAGCCGGCATGTTCCGTCAATACGGTGGCATGAGCGACTCTGAAGCGTTTCTCCCTGAGACCGAACAGCGACGTCTTTTCAAAGATATCTCGGCGTTTTTCACAAAGGTCGGCTACGCAAAGGCGAAAATGGTGAAAAGCTGTTCAAACCCTTTCGTGTTTCGCGAAATGAAGGAAGCGACGGCAGAGATACGCTGTCTCGAACGACTTAAAAAAGCTGATTCTGAAAAACTGCTGAGTCTTATCACCCAAGTGTCGCTTGCATCGAAGCCGCTCTAAGCTTACTGCCTAACGCCCGCGCAATTCTAAGCGCGCTTCGCGCCGAGCTTTCGCGTCTTTGTTTCGACGACGCTCGTCTTCGGTTTCAAGCACCAGAGCATCGACAGTGACTGGTTTTTTATTTGAATCGAGAGCAACAAACGAAAGATATGCGCTCGCCGTATGGAAGGTCTCACCAGTCCGCGGATTTTCAGCGTCAACGCGCACGCCGACCTCCATCGATGTTTTACCCACATAATTAACGCTAGCTTTGAAGTTCACGGTCCAACCGAGCATGACCGGTTTTACGAACTGCAAATAGTCGATCGACGCCGTTACGACCGGCAAACGCGAGTGCCGTTGCGCCGTGATGGCACCGCAGATGTCGATCCACGACATGATCACACCGCCGAAAATACTCCCGAGAGCATTTGTGTGCTGAGGTAAAACCATTTCGGTCATGACTGTTTTGGATTCAGAAACTTTTCGCATACTACTCGTTCGCTCCGCCGTCTCGGCTACGCTGGTGCATGCACGTCTGCATGCACGTTTAACAAGTGTCACCGCGATGTCAGAAAAAGACAAAAAAAAAGCCAGACCGCTGTATCTTGAGCGCGGTCCGACCTTAATAGAACTCGAAATACTAATAAACCAAAACACAGCGGATGCGAATGTCATGTACGCAAGTACGAAACTTCGCGCGTGAGAAACTCCGCTCTCACGCATCCCGACCAGAACCCGAACCCCGAAAATACATTCGGTGTCGGACTAAGGTTTAAATACCGAAAGCACCAATGTCGCCATTGCCACCCGAACCAACACCCGAGCCATCATTACGGATCGAAGCAGCTGTTGCTCCGCTAGCCGTCGTGCTGCCTGCAGTGAGATTCGATGCCGCGTTCGACGCGTTAGTCATGCCCGACACAGTCGTGCTACCAATTGGCATCGTGTTTACAGTTGAAGCGCCAGCTGGAATTTCGTTGCGAGTCGGCTGAGCCGGCTCGTTGTCCACGAATCCCAGGTGTGGAAGGCACCAAACGATCAGTTGAGCTCGCGACTTCACACTCATCTTTTTATAGATGTTTGTGAGGTGGAACTTCACTGTCTTTTCAGTGACGAAAAGTTGGTTCGCAACTTCTTTGTTCGACAATCCCTTAGAAACCAATTCAGCAACTTCTGCTTCTCGGTTCGAAAGGCCCTTTTGAATCAACACATCTCTGAGCATCCTTGCTCCCTCCGCGCTTTGTGTTTATTAGAACTTCGAACCCTTTTGAGGCCGTCACTCTAACTTTTACCCTCTAACTACTAACTAAAGTCAGATCATCCGGCCTCTCGGCCTTGTAGGTCTTTCGACCTCCAGCGAATCCTCCGCCTCTATCCTTAAGACTGGATTGGCTCGCCGTTCGGTTAGTCTCGATTCACTACTGGACGAATCTTTCAATCCAGTGGTTCTCGACCGACCTGTATTAAAGTCTGACAGGCACATAGGCCCTGTGTAAAGCCCCCATTTTAGACCTTGATCGAATTCTGGACTCGTCAAGTGTCG
>JAYSST010000242.1:0-4064 GCA_043720435.1 Bdellovibrionales bacterium | reverse complement strand
GGGCCCACTTCGTCGAATCGAGAATCCTGACGAGCAGGCGAAATTTTTTACGACGGTTCGCGACGGTTTGATTCAGGAGATAGCTCCCATTCGCGTTGTCACGGCTGACGGTATGGTCAAGGGCGAGAAGCCCGTCGACACTGCAAAGGTTTATCACAAGGTCGATGCGTCTGGTCGGGTCATCGGCAATCTTCCGACCTATGCTCAGCCCGGCAAAATTGTTGAAGCGTTGGTGATGAAAACGGACGACGAGCTCGGTCTCGTGTACATTCGCTTCGCAGAGACCGAGGCCCTCATTGATCTTGTCGACATGGACTGGGCGCGAAAGCCAGATCCGAACGCGAACTTTGAACGAATTCCGCGACTCACGAAGGTTTCTAAAACTCTGAAACAAGGTGACGTCATTCAAGTGCGGATCACTGCCGACCGTTTTGCCTCGAGTCGTGATAAGGATATGAGCGCGAAAATCCTAGCGCTGAAGAAAAAAGATCCGAAATTTGTCGCGCCGGTCTTTACACAATACGCGCAGGCGGCACTCGAACAAGAACCGCTCGTTCAAGGTTCGTTGATTTCGTTTGATCTGAAGTCGACCGAAACCGTTGCGCTGGTCGGCGGTTATGACTTCAAAAAATCTGAATTTAACAGAGCGCTTCAGGCAAAACGCCAGACCGGATCGAGTTTCAAGTCGATCGTTTATGCGGCCGCCCTGGACAAAGGATTTACAGCGGCGACGCCGATTCAAGATGCGCCGATCGTTTACGAAGGTGACGCGGCTTCAAACGTCGAAGGCCAAGATACCGATCTAAAAAAATGGAAACCACACAACCACGGCGAAAAGTTCGCTGGCGATATCTTGTTCAGAAATGCGCTCGTTCGTTCGCTGAATATTCCGACGGTTAAAATTCTCGAATCCATCGGCGTGCATTGGGTGATCGACTACGCTCGCAGACTCGGGATGTTCTCTGACCTCAACGCAGATCTATCGCTCGGCCTGGGGTCAAGTTCGGTCACTCTCTATGAAATGACTCGCACGTTTGGACAATTCGGAAGGCTCGGTAAACGCCTACGACCAATGATCGTTCATAAAGTAACCGACCGAGATGGAAAAATTCTTTTGTCGGATCTGACGCTGGATGCGTTTTTCGAAAAAGAACTTGGTCCGATCGAAATTGAGTACGAGGAAAAACGCGCTGCCTTCTTAAAGGGAGAGAAAGATCCCGTTCCAACTCCTGTTGCCGTGAAGACTCCAGCACCCGGCGAAGCAGTGGCCGCAGTCGCTCCTGAAGACCAGTCAAAACGAAAAAGTCCGCTGATTTATTTTGAAGATGCAGATCAGTTGATGCAGCCGCAAACGGCGTTCGTGATCACGTCGCTCTTGGCGGCTACGATTACCGACGAAGGCGGCACCGCCGGCCGCGCGCGCTCTATCGGCCGTCCTGCCGCAGGTAAAACCGGAACTACCAACGGTTACTTCGACGGCTGGTTTGTCGGCTACACTCCACAACTTGCCACGGGTGTATGGGTCGGCTTTGACGAAGAAAAATCGATGGGATCTGGAGAAGTCGGTGGAAAGACCGCGCTTCCAATTTGGCTCGAATACATGAAAATGGCGCACGGCGATTCACCGCCACAACCGTTTCCAGTTCCATCGGGCATTGTTTATGCGAATATCGATTCGCAAACAGGTAAACTTGCCTCTAGCTCAAGCAAGTCCGTTGTAAATCAGGCGTTCATTCGTGGTACAGAACCGGGTGAACTAAGCGGGGTGCCCGCCGTCCGTGACGACACTGATTTTTACAAAGAGGACATGTCTGAATGACCCCAGAAACGCCGCCGACAAAGCCGCCTGAAAAGTCGCCGGAACAGCGGACGATTCATCTCTGGGGAGTAACACAGAACAACTTGAAGAACATAGAGGTCAAAATACCTCTCAATTCTTTCACTGTTGTCTGCGGACCCAGCGGTTCGGGAAAGTCATCGCTCGCGTTTCAGACATTGTATGCCGAGGGTCAGCGTCGATACATCGAATCGCTTTCGAGTTACGCGCGACAATTTTTGGGGAAAGCTCCGAAGCCCGAGCTCGAAGGTATTTCAAATATTCCTCCGGCGATTGCCATCGAACAGAAAAATTCCGTTAAGACCTCGCGATCAACTGTTGGTACGTCGACCGAGATCGTCGATTACATGCGACTCCTGTACGAAAAAATTGGCGAGCCGACGTGCCCGGTTTACAAATTCACCATCGACAAAGATTCACCGACAGATGCTACTCGCAAGACAATTGCTGAACTCAGTGGGAAACGCGGCTATGTTTTGTCCCCTGTTTTCGAAACCGGTCTTCGAGCCGGTACCGAGCGCCTTAGTTCAGACGTACTTTTGAAGATGATGCTTCAAGAAGGATTCATGCGGATCTTGATTCCGCATGGTTCACGCACTACAAAAGCAGCGTCATTGAAAAAATCGAAAGCTTCTAAATCTCGTCCGCTCGACGAGCTGACTTCGGCGGCTGAAGCGCTAGAGGCCACAAGCGCAGGTGACGGTCGCTCGGTCATGCATGCAACAGCGTCCATCGGAATCCCCGTCTGCCGTCCGCCAGAAGAAATCAAAGACATCGGAACAATTTACGAAATCAATCCGACGGACAAACCTTCAGTACTTCCGACGTCTGACTTTTTTATTGTGATCGATCGAATCGGCTTTAAACATGAAGACGAAGGCCGCATCGGCGATTCAATTGCGCAGGCCTATGAAGCAACTTTGAAATTTAATTTCGGCCTGGATGCCGGTCGCGCTGTCATCGTCACGACTGAGGGAAAAAAACTTTCGTTCAGCGAAGATCGTTCGTGCATGCAGTGCGGTTTTACATTTCCTACTCCGTCCGCCGCGCTGTTTTCTTTCAATTCGCCCATCGGAGCCTGCCCGACGTGCAATGGTTTCGGAAACACGCTGCTACTTGATGAAGCAAAGGTGATACCTAATCCTGCTCTTTCCATTTCGGAAGGAGCACTGAGCCCGTTCGCTATGCCCTCTTCTGCCTACGACAAAAAACAATTGCTGTCGTATTGCAAGTCGAAGGGCATTGATTCAAAGAAACCGTGGAACCGCCTACCACAATCGCAACGCGAAAATGTTTGGAATGGCGATGGCAAGTTTTATGGCGTCGTTGGCTTTTTTGAATATCTCGAAACTAAAAAATATAAGATGCACGTGCGCGTGTTCCTTTCGCGCTATAAGTCGCCGCAAGCCTGCACGGTCTGCAACGGTTCACGACTGAAGCCAGAAACGCAGCTCTTCCTCGTCGGCGGACAGCCGATTTCAAAACTTTCGGGGATGACGATAGGCGAGCTCTATAAATTTGTGTCTTCAATCCAACTCAGCACGATGCAGGATGAAGTCGCCGGCGAAGTCTTTCGTCAATTGCGAGCGCGACTCGGTTTTCTCGTCGACGTTGGCGTCGAGTATCTGACACTCGATCGCGCAACTCGCACACTGAGCGGCGGAGAATACCAGCGCTTGAACTTAGCGAAACAACTTGGAATGGGTTTATCGCAGACTTTGTACGTCTTGGACGAACCCACGGTCGGCCTTCACCCGCGAGACAACGATCGGCTGATCGGCATCTTGAAGAAGTTAAACGCTCTTGGAAATACACTGGTTGTTGTTGAACACGATCACGACGTCATTGCGAATTCGACTCACATCCTCGAAATTGGACCCGGTTCGGGCCATCTCGGTGGCAACGTGATTTATTCTGGAGAGACGAAGGACTTCTACAACGCCAAGAATTCGATCACGGCACCGTACCTGCGTGCGGACAGCCCGTTGAAAAAACTCGATTTACGCACACGCAAGACCGCGATCGAGGAACATCGGTTTGCTCTCGAGATCAAAGGGGCCCGCGGCAACAACCTCAAAAAAGTCGACGTGAAGTTCCCGCTGAATCGCCTTGTCACCGTCACTGGCGTCAGCGGTTCTGGAAAGTCGACTCTCGTTTCGCACACGCTTTACCCGATTGTGGCGCAGCATCTTCGCGTCGAATATCTGTTGGGTCAGGCGTACGATGA
>JAYSST010000241.1:0-1694 GCA_043720435.1 Bdellovibrionales bacterium | reverse complement strand
CAACGTTCGGCGAAAGTCATGGAGCTGGTCTCGGTTGTGTCATTGATGGCTGTCCCGCTGGCGTCTCGATCTCGGTTGAAGAAATTCAACAAGCTCTCGATCGACGTAAACCCGGTCAGAACGCTTGGACATCGGCCCGAAAAGAAAATGATGTAGTCGAAATTTTGTCGGGCATTCACGAAGGCAAGACATTGGGTACCCCGATTGCGGCACTCGTGCGAAATCAAGATGCTCGTTCAGAAGATTACGAAGAATTTCAAAAAGCGGTGAAAGCTGGAGCGACCCCGCGCGTGGGTCATGCCGATGATCAGTGGCATTTAAAATTTGGACATTCGGATACGCGCGGAGGCGGTCGGGCTTCGGGTCGCGAGACACTCGCGCGTGTCATCGCTGGAGCCATCGCCAAAAATGCGGTTCGCGCGATGGTTCCAGAGATTTGTGTGATTGGTTTCGCAAGTGAGATAGCAGGAATCAGTGTTGGTCCGGAAGAACGCGCGGCGCTGCTAACAAGCCCAAAGGAATATCCGTCTGACGTTTTTCCGGCGCGACTTCCATCGGAGTCGAAATCGAAAGCGGTCGAACAAATACTCGTGAATGCAGTGAAAGACGGCAAGAGTTACGGCGGCATTGCGGAAATCGTCGTGCTCAACGCTCCGGCGGGTTTGGGACAGCCAGTCTTTCGAAAATTAAAAAGTGATCTTGCGTCCGCCTACTTCGGCGTAGGCGCAACAGCCGGAGTCGAAATCGGCGATGGGTTCAGCGCCGCTGGTTCCGAGGGAACCGCTTTTCATGGCAACCCAACAGCATCGGATCCGACACATTCCCGCTATGGTGGAATTCGCGGCGGAATTTCCACCGGTGAGCCGATCATTGCGCGCGTCGCGTTTAAACCGACGTCGACCGTTATGGACCTAGCCAAAAAAGGTCGTCATGATCCCTGCATTGTCCCCCGAGCGCTTCCGGTCCTCGAGGCGATGACGTGGTTAGTTTTGTGCGACCATCTGCTTTGGCAGCGGATGGATAAAATCTAAAGGTACCCTTATTCGAGGAATGTCGCGAAGCCGTTGATTTTTTCGACCACGGCCGGCTGTTTCGCGTGCTTTTTCAGAGCCTTTTCTTTGTCGGCGTCGAGCTGGTCGCATCGCAACTTTTTAACAGCGACCTCGATCTGTTTTTTTCGGGCCTGATCGTAGGCTTCTTCGCCGCCGTAATGCTGGCAACTTTCCATTCGACGAAGAAGTGCCACGACGTCTTTAGGCAGACCTTTAACGTACGCATTTACTTTTTCATCCCACGGCGTAATAGCGGCGTGGGCAGAGACCGCGAGTAGGAAAATCAGACTGACGAAAAGCGTTTTCATGTGTCTCCGAAGTATTAGCGATTGTAAGAGCGGCAACGCAAACGAACGCTGATGTGACTTCCGGCACCGTCGCCGCCGTCGTCAAAACTGCCGATGGCTACTCCATTTTCACCTTTACCCCTGCCGATTCCAGTCTTCTGTGCGGCAAGCAGATTGGCGTTGTCTAGGCTCAAAGGAAGAATCAACCGAAAGTCTTCGGCGAGAAATTCTTGGTTTCCGACATAAGGACTTCGTTTCGTGACGATTTCGGTTCCAACCACAGATTCACCGTTGGCCTGCAGATGTTCGCTGAAACCTCCGCCAGTTTTCGCGTTCACTGTGAGATCAGTCAATT
>JAYSST010000240.1:0-4079 GCA_043720435.1 Bdellovibrionales bacterium | reverse complement strand
CGAGACGATCGACGTGCATTTTGGTAATGACGTCTTCTTCGGGCCAGTTGATCGTTCGAACAAGGTAGGTGTGGCCAACCTGAAGCTGAATTCGGTTTCGATCCTGCTGCTTCAAGTCTTTCGGAGTAAATACAGTATAGATATCAGCAAGAGGTATCGTGGTAAGTGGAGCGACTAGCGAATCACCATCCACTTTCACCGAGTCGAAAGGAACTTTGCTGTCGGGTCCGAGATCCACGATGCGACCATGAGAGTACCCTGAAAGTCCGATTGAAAACTGTCCCTCGTAACCGACGGCGGTACCCGCGCGGTCGCCGGTGCAAGTCGGACGATCGTACGTGAAGCAGTCACCTACGAATGAATAGGCATGGCGATCGCCTTTGCCGGCCGCATTGCGTGCTTCGAGCGTGACCGTTTTTGGTGACGTGCCGGTGTATGGAATGCCTAGGTACTTCACTCGGACTGTTAGAATGATCGCTTCGCCTTCAGCGATACCGTTGGCGGCGCTGTTTAATCGGGTCTGGATATGAACGAAATCGTTCAATTCGCTCAGCAGATAGATATCCGATGATTTTTCTGTACTCGTGCTTTTGATTTCCGCGCGAACGCCTCTTAAGCCCGCAACGTTGAAGAGTGCATAGTCGCGACCGGGGTGTTTGGACTTCAGATATTGTTGAAGGCTCAGCGGCGTTGGTGACACGAGATCGGTGATCTCTGATTTTCGAGCTGAGATCTCGGAACCATTGGCATTGGTGATCAGGAGTGACTGCGACTCAGTCGCAGATGACCACGATTTCGGAATGCCAACCGAGGCGTTCGTATGCGGAATGAGGCCCGTTTTCTCGGTCATGTTGCCAACGTCGACGCCGCCTTTCGTGCGTATGACGTCGCCGCCCGGGCCGCTGCCAGATCGCGCGCATGCACCAAGGCCGAGAACAATTGCGCACAAAAGAGTCGTTGAAATTATCGATTGGAATTTCATTTTTCACCTAGTTTTGTAAGCGGAAATAACTGGATATTGAGCTGAAAAACCTCATCCGGATTTTCAAAACTGCTTGCGAGCTGATTGATTTCTTTTCTGAATGCACGAATCTTTTCTTTTAGTTCTGGCAAACGATCGCGCGGGATTGAAATGGTAGCACCGTTCATCTCGCGATCGTTGACGGGGAGAAGTCGTAGGGCATCGGAAGCTAATCGAATCATTGTCTGGTGATAATTAAATACGGCTACCGACTTGGTATCGTCAGGCACAGTTACGGCACCCGCGACTTGTTTGTAAATGCCGTCCTCAGTCTTTTCTAGCATGCCCAGTCTGAGGAGGCTTTCGACTGCTTCTGTTGCTTGCGAGCTCGTGATGTTTCCACCTAATCGTTTTGCGATCCAGTAGGGGTCATTTTTAAAGCCAGGAACATCGACCAAAACATAAATCGCGACGACGAACCACTTCGAGAGAAAGTCGAATTTCTCTTTCTCGAGCTTGTGCAATTTTTTAGAAGTCAGTTTTAGCGTCATAATTTCTGAAAAGTACTTTGCTTTGGTTTGAAGGTCGTTCGTTTGATTAAAGAGTACGAGCAATTCGAAATACTTTTTTTCCTTGGTCGAGAGCTTAAGACCCTCCGCAAATTTCTCGATCGTTTTGATGGAAAGATTTCGAGCGCCATTCATGATCATGAGTAAGTGGGACGGTGAGCTAAGGCCCGCTTGCTTTACGAATACGCGGTGGCTGTATCCTGGATTCGCTAGCTTTTTCTGCGCGAAGTGATCCATCAGAAACTTCCGATAATCGCTATAGTCGTAAAGTGCGGCCTTCGTTTCGTTGCTCATTTCCAAGTATTTTCTTTTGACCACTCGAAACCTGGGACTTCTGTGGTTGATGTATGGATCGAATAGCTTTTCACGACATAGCTAATTCGCAATCGTCCGTTTGGAAGAATCTCTTCAACGTGAACGATGAACAGCGTGCGTAGGTCACGTCTTGAATTTACGACCGCGTAAGTATGGCCAACTACGACAGTCGCGTTTTTCCGGAACTCGTTGTCGCTGCCAGAGACGTTCTTATAGTTAAACGCTTTGCTTGCCGTGACTGACTCAATCGTAACGGTTCCGAGATCCGCGATAAAACCGAAGTCGTCGCCTGCTGTGGTGACATTGAATTCGAGCTCAGATCCACATGCGCCGTTAAACAGAAGTTCTGGACCGTTCCGCTCTTTAGACGTTGCAGATAAAAAGAGCGCCGAGCGTTCGTAACTTCCTTTGCAGCTATAAGGTGCGGCGAATTCATATGATTGGATCTTGTGAAGTTCGGGAAGCGGTCCTGGGGTGACCGACTTGTTGGTCACGATTGGGCCGCCGGCTGCGGCTGGAGAATTGTCTGGAGCGCAAGCGACTGTTGTCAGGCCAAGTGTCACTGTAAGGACAAGCGCAGGAATGAGCTGCGACGTATTTACCGAGATATTCGTTTGTAAGTTTCGAAAGTTCATTTTCAGTCTCCGTTCAAATGTTTGTTTGCGTGAGACCGCAAAGTAAACGTTTGAGCCGTGCCGAGTCTACCGCATCGTACACTAAATGTATACATATGTGTACGTCTAATGTTTTGTCAGAGCTAAATAGCCGCCTAGTTACAAGATCTTATGTGCGATATGCAGTACACAAAATTGAAATACTTTCTTCTCATATCTTTTGAATCTGATGTTTAGGCAGGTGACATTTTTGGGCTCGGGACAGCGGTGAGAGGCACAAATACGCTGCGGTCTCGCGAGCGCATGTTCGAAATAAATTTAAGATGATGTCAAAAACCGCGGTGCCGCTGCGGTGCCGCGGAGATTTACGCCGAAACAACTACTTTGTTTCCGTGGTCTCGATCGGATTCAGCGCCGTTGGGCTTACGTGTTTCAGGTAGTGGCGGAGTTCGCCGATGCTTTCGCGGATGTCGTCGATGGCGCGGTGGGTGTTTTTCTTTTCGAATTTCACTTTAAAAAGATCGACGAAGATGACTTTCCACGCGGTGACGTCGAGCATGCGGTAGTGAAGTTTGCGTGCAAAGGTAGGGAAGTACTTGTTGATGAACAGGCGATCTTGCCCAATCGAGTTTCCGCAGAGCACAGCACTTTCACCTTGGAAATGCCGATCGACGAACTGAATTAGGTCGCGCTCGACAAGTGAAGGTTCACGTCCTGTTGCAACGGCTGCAGTCAGTCCAGAAGCGCCGTGATGTTCTTTGTTCCAATTGTCCATCCGGTCGAGAAATTCTTGCGGCTGCTTGATGATTGCATGAAACGTTTCAAGTTCGTTGAACTCGAGATCGCAGACGATCACCGCCACTTCAATCGGCACTTCGCGATCGACTTCGAGTCCCGTCATTTCCATATCGAGCCAGAGCATTTTTGTCATATTCGTCCTGCCGGACGATGGATGTCCGAGGTGTCAGCCTAAAACTAATCTTCGAGAAAAATCAAAAACGAACCTTCGTTTTCTTTCGAATAGGGGAAACCACCGAGCTTCAGCCACTCGAGAGCCACCTTACGAACCGCACCAGTTCCGATACCTGTGATCACGCGGACGCGGGCGTGACCCGCACGCTGAGATTTTACGAGGAATCGATCGACCGCATCCTGCACAGCGTCCGTTGTAAAACCATGCAGATCGAGTGTCGGCAGCTGGTCTTTTGTCCCGGGAGCCTTTTTCGAACCGTGATTTTTGCTCATCTTGCTTAAAGCGTAACTGATTGCGGGAAGAAGCGCGAGCTTGACTCACAAAATCGCAGAAAAATACCGAAAAATAGCTATGCATTTTGTGTCTGCTCGCATTTTTTGTCGAATCGGTTTTCTGACGATGTTTTTTTGCATCGTTGCACTTTCTTCAAGCGCAGAGCCGGCGCTTTTGAAAAAGTACGAGCCGATGCTGATAGCTGAAGATTTAGGTGAAGCGGGGATGCAGGCTGCACGACTCAAACTCTCGAATCTTTCTAAATCAGAAATTCTCGAATTCATTGCGACGGCCAAAACGTGGCTTCGAGATTCCGAAATTCTTCATCAGCGCGCGATTTTAAGTTTCGAAGTCATTCGAGGCAACAACGAGTT
>JAYSST010000239.1:0-1702 GCA_043720435.1 Bdellovibrionales bacterium | reverse complement strand
TTGAAGCCGTCGGCGCAAGCCCCATTGAGCACGCTTCTTCTGCAACACTGACATCGAGAACAACCGTGCCGGCTTTACCTAAAGTACTGCCGATTTTTCCTGTCATCGAAATCAACTTGAGATTTTTTCGAGCGACATGGCGAAGCAATGCTTCAAGCTCTGGAGTCTCGCCGCCATAGCTAATGGCGAGCACGACATCGTCGTTTCCAATAACACCCATATCACCGTGCGAACTTTCCGCAGGATGCAGAAAAAACGAAGGCGTGCCTGTCGATGCGAAAGTAGAAGCGATCTTGCGTCCAATCAGGCCCGACTTACCCATGCCCGCAACGACAACTTTGCCCGTGCAAACAGAAATTAGATCTACCGCGCGAGTAAAATCCGAAGCCGCAGGTTCTGACTGCAACCGTTGTTTTATTTTTTCGAGGCCGCGGATTTCAATGTCGAGAACGCGGATAGCTTCTTGCACCGCTTGCTGCACTACAGTCATGATTAAACCTCGTTGCGGTACGTAGAACGGCCCGCGCGGGATGAACTCACACCTTTTGCGGTCGCCTTCAAAGGATCTTTCTTGCCCGTCGCCTTGAGAAGCGAACGTGCTGACCGTTTCGGTGACGCTGTCTTTAGCTTACGAAAGGCGAGTGCTGCTTCGACGAAGCTTCGGAACAAAGGATGCGGATTCGTCGGACGCGACTTGAACTCGGGATGAAACTGTACGCCGACAAACCACGGGTGAGTTTCGATCTCGATGATCTCGACCAAATCGCGCTCTTCACAGATGCCGGCAAGGTTCATTCCGTTTTTTTCAAAAAGCGGACGATACTTGTTGTTGAATTCATACCGATGTCGGTGACGCTCGTGAATCAAAGACTTGCCGTAGGCGCGACGAACGATCGTGTCGTCTTGCAGTGTGCACGGATAAGAACCAAGCCGCATGGTGCCGCCCTTATCTTTGATCGTGCGTTGTTCTTCCATGAAGTCGACTACGAAATTTCGCGACCCTTTAGATTTTGCGCTGGGCGAAGAACCTTTCGGACCGCTCTGCGAAAATTCGCGCGACGTCGCATCGGTGATACCGCAAACGTTGCGAGCGAATTCGATCGCGGCCAACTGCATGCCGAAACAAATTCCAAAGAAAGGAACTTGATGCATTCTCGCGTGTTGGATCGCAAGCATCTTACCTTCGGCTCCACGTTCGCCAAACCCACCCGGAACAAGAATCGCGTCGACACCATCTAAAGCACTGGCGACGTTTCCTTCTGAAAGCGTTTCGGAATCGATCCAGGCAAGATCGACTTTTGTGTTGTTCGCAATTCCACCGTGCACAATCGCTTCGTTCAGCGACTTGTAGCTTTCTTTCAGATCGACGTACTTACCAACAACGCCAACCTTCACAACCTGCGCAGGATTTTTCAACGTTCTGACGAGGGAACGCCAAGCCCCGACGTCGGCCTTTTGATCGGTCTGGATTCCGAGTCGCTCGATGACTTTTTCATCGAACGCTTGCTCGTGGAGCATCAAGGGAACTTCATAGATCGAAGCGCAGTCTTGTGCGCCAATGACATTTTCTGGACGAACCGAACAAAAGAGTCCGATCTTCGCCTTCACTTCCTGCGGAATTGGTCGTTCACTTCGGCAGATTAAGAAGTCAGGCTGAATCCCGATCTCGCGAAGCTCTTTCACCGAGTGCTGTGTGGGTTTT
>JAYSST010000238.1:0-1703 GCA_043720435.1 Bdellovibrionales bacterium | reverse complement strand
CTTTGTACGGCGTGTGGTTAGAAACGATGAAATCAGGTTTAAACTCTTTGATGTGCGCGATGATGCACTTTGTTTCTGGCTCGCTCGCAGGTCCTTCTCCAGGAAATCTGCGCTCACTTTTTTTCTGCGATTTTTCCCAGTAAGCCATGGCCTCTTCGTTCCAATCTCGAGTAGGAAAATTTCGGTTGAGGTCGACTCCCGCCGCGTTCGGACGAGTCTTACGAATTAGGCCGTCCGGATTGAGCAGTGGTAAAATTCGCCAAGTGCTGCGGTGCTTGTCGAGTTTTGCCAAGCGTTCCGACCAAGCAAGCGTTAATTCGCCGGACAGCGGTTCGTCGCCGTGAATTAAACCTAGAGCAAGAATTCGTTTTCCTCGCTTATCCGAAGAATCTTGGTCGACGTGGAAGATCGGTCGACCTTCGCGACTCATACACTTTGGTAATTTCAAAACCCGATTACAGATGCCTTCAACGGCCGAAAAGTTCGCTGCTCGTGTCGTGAGTTTCACGTACTGAAGACAAAGTTCTTTATCGCTTTTGCCGCCGCTTTTTTCGGTATCGACCGGATCGGCGGCGATGGCACGACACATCGTTGAAAACACGATCACGGTCGTGATGAGCGGTAGCCAAGATCGCGCGATTAAATCCATGTTGTAAAATTAAGAGGAAGTGATGCGAGACTCAACATAAACGATCAGGACGTTTTCTTATTGCGGGTGAATTGCATTTAAAATTGGCCTTTTAAAGGGCTTCAGGCGATAAGGATCAGGTATGGAATCGCCGCGCGAAACAATAACTGCAGGTCTGTCTTCTGCGTCGTGGTGGCGTGCATCCGACTGGCGTGATCGGTTGGGGATATGCCTGTCGATCTTGTGCCTGGTCCACTGCCTGTTGACCCCAGTGCTTCTGGCACTGGTGCCGGTAGGTGCTGCGCTCGGCTTTTGGCAGCATGGTTTTCACCAGGCCTTTCTGATGATCGTCCCGATTGTCGCCCTTCTGGCCTTCGTTCCCGGCTGGAAACAACATCGGGACACACGCGTTTGGTACTGGGGCGGGTTCGGGATCCTCTGTTTAGCCCTAGGCGTCGCGGTCGCAGAGCACTTCGGTCACAGCTCTCAGATCGATTGGGGCCCTTTGGCCTACGAGTTAATTTTTACTGTGGCGGGCGCAGCTTGCCTGATTCGTGCGCATCTGCTCAACCGCGAGCTCTGCGTCTGTTGTAAACACGGCAAACATGGCACCCATCGCACCCACGCCTGAGCCACGGCTTGGCTTGACGGTTCAATTGGTTCGATTAACTTCTGAAGCCATGAAGAGTGTGAGTTCGATTTTTAAAAAAGGTCTGCTGGTCCTGTTTCTCGTCGGCCTGATTTTCGTGGTCGTTGAATATTACAGCTATATTTTCTCCCGTACAGTCATTGGGCGCATCGACAACGTCCAGCGCGTGACCGGCGTCACTGCGATGATCGGGAATCGTCCGCTGACCGAGGGACAAATGCACACCTACTCTGTTTCGATTCGTCAACCGAATGGAGAAATGGTGACTGCCGTCAGCGAAGACGGGCAGTGGCAAATTGCCCGCACAGGGTCTTGTGTGAAAGCGAATTATTATCCCTATCCACCTTGGAATTTGAAGCGTGCGGGAACTTACTTCAACGCCCGACTTATCACGCTTGTTGATTGCGAAAGCCAAGCGGCGCGCGA
>JAYSST010000237.1:0-1704 GCA_043720435.1 Bdellovibrionales bacterium | reverse complement strand
GACACTGCACATCGATATTAATAAATGATTTCAACCATCCAGAAACGGTCCCATCGTGCACTAGATATTTTCTGGGCGATTTTTCGAAAAGTGCTTCGGTGGTCAATGCTGGTTGATGATTCGGTTCGGGGCGCGGCCCTTGCGGTCCTCCTCCGAGTAACTCGCGACTTTTGACACCTGAAGCGAACAAATAGGCGGGCGACAAGGCGCTCGGAGGTGCCGCGAATGCTGAAGCGACCGATTGATTCATAAACCGAGCAAGCGCTTTTGATGACGACTTAAAAGTAGACGCGGCGTCGGCGTTTTGCGTCTCAAGATGTTCACGAAGTGATTTCGAAATCGAACCTGTAGGGGGCATCGTCCATGTTCGCCCATTGATTTCAAAATTCTGTGGAGCATCAAGAACTTTCATACGGAGCGTTTCACTGCCTTCATCGTCGAGAACAATGAGTTCGTCGAATTCAGCGAACACGTTCGTGTCGGTGTAACTCTTCCAATTGACAACGAACGATTTCGCAAAATCTTTGTCTTCCGGTCGGGCGTCGTTGAGTAACGAAGATTTAATTTCTGCTGGAACGATTTTCGAACGAAGCGTGGCCACAACCGATTCGACCGATTGAGCGTTGTCGTACCGCGATTTGACATTCGAAGCGTTCGCAGTGGAAACAAACAGCACCGCAACCAAGCTAAGAAATCTTAAGTGAACCATCGGTTTATGCTATCAAAACTCGTCGCTTATAGCAGGTGAAGTGCATCGATATCGATGGCGAGCTTGACCTTTGGCGGGAGTGGGTTTGATGGGTGTTTTACAAGCGAATCGAGATGCTCGCTTAAGGTCCGGCAGAACGCACTGACAGGAGCATTCGCGCTGCTTCCTTTGATCAAGACTTGATAGCGGTACAGGTTGCGAAGTTTTGCTAGCGGCGCTGGCGCCGGACCTAGAATCGTTAACACGGCATCTTGTTTTCCATCGGCCGTATTGCGTGTCGAATCATTTGCAAGTCGGCGAGCGTGATTGTCGGCAAGTTTTCTTGCGAGATTTGCAACGTTTTGTGCCGCACGCTCGACGACCGCGAGATCGGGCCCAGCAAATTTCAACGCCGCAAGTCGGCCATGTGGCGGGTACCCGAGGGCATCGCGAAAACCGAGATCATGCTTAGCAAAACCCTCGTAGTCGTGATTCAGCGTGAATTGAATGCTCGGATGATCGGGGTTGTAAGTTTGCAGAACGACATGACCGCGCCGGTTTTTCAAATGACGACCGGCGCGACCTGCAACCTGGGTCAACAACTGAAAGGCCCGCTCACTTGCGCGGAAATCTGGAAGATTGAATGCGACATCCGCAAGCACAAGCCCGACAAGGGTCAACCCAGGGAAATCGAGTCCCTTTGCGATCATTTGCGTGCCGATCAAAATATCGGTTTCGCGATTTTCAATTTTTGAAATGGCGTCTTCAAGGTCTTCGCGGTTTTGAATTTCATCTCGGTCCATACGAATGAGCCGTGCTGCGGGGAAAATCTTTTTTAAGTCTTGCTCAATGCGCTCGGTGCCGAGTCCGAGCGGCTTTGGTTCACCAATGTTGCACTTAGCACACGATTCCTTCATGGACTCGTGGAAGTCGCAATAATGGCACACGAGATCCGAGCGACCGTGCAAAGTGAGAGCGACTTCACAGTTCGGACACTGCGGTGAATCGCCACACGA
>JAYSST010000236.1:0-1704 GCA_043720435.1 Bdellovibrionales bacterium | reverse complement strand
GCTCGCGGTCAGTTCTTTACAATCAATTCAGAGATTCTCGGAGCCTTCGCCGAAACGGCATCAATGACCGAATCGTGATTGTTTTCCTGTCGATGTGTACGCGATTTTATGCACCACTGGACGCCTCAAAGTGAGACGACCCGACATTCGTCACCAACTCTTCGCTCAACTTAGGTCCATGCGAGACCGACAAGTTATCATGTCAGGAGAAGCACATGAAAAATGTTAAACCGAGCAAAGCAACGGCGCACTTAGAGATGAGTGACCGGGCTCTGCGTAATAACTTAGAGCCGATTTCTATTCGCGGGCTCACTTCGATCGATCACATGACGCTTTTGGCGCGAAATGGCTGGCTGGTTGAAGCATCGACGACCGGAATATTAATAGAGATCGACCGAAAAGAACTGGCGCCGAAGACTTTCCGAGATTCTCTTTCATTGAAAGAACTCGAGGGCGACAAAGTTTATCTGATGATAGATGCGATGAACCTCGAAATCGGCGGAACGATCACCCGCACGAACCGAATGACGAAAGATCGCTGGCAAATTGCGATAGATTTTAGAGATGACGCTCCAGAATACTGGCGCGAGTGCTTGGTTGAACTCCTACCAAAACCCGGCGGGTTTTAGAGAGTCGCAAAGCCCGGGACCGTTTTTTCACTGACGAGTGCGACCGAATAGTGCGCTGGCAAGAACCAGCTAATCGCTTCGGCAATGCCGACATGTTCTTTTGACGGCGGTGACCCGATCGATTCGATCGAGAACGCCAAATCCCAATTCGTTTGATCTTCTGAAATCATCAGAACCTTTGGTGCTGCGATTTTCTGCCGCTTGAAGAATTCGCGCAAGACCGCTCGCGCCTCTTCGGGGAGAAATGCGGTGCTAGGCGGGCCTGTGAACAGCTGCTGCCCGTCCTTGATTTCGAGTCCGGTATCGGAGCGCGGCGCACCGGGCGTAAGAAACTCGCCACGCTGGCAGAAATTCAAAACCATCCCGTAACTCACGACAAAATCCGGGATCGATTTTTCCGGATTTAAAACGAAGCCGACTCCGCGAGTCGCAAGCCACTGGGCAACCTCGGGCAGCGGATCATCGCCACCAGTCTCTAGCATCAGATACGGCCAACCATCAGGCCCCGCCACCGGCGTGTCTTCGAGCACACGCACTGAAGATTTCGGAAGCTCCTTGAGGAATTCGACCTCCCAAGCGATGTCGCGTTTCGCGACCGGAATTTCAAGCAGACCTGGCAATGTCGAGTTCATGATGCGGAAGCTAAGTGCGCACGTGGATTGAAGCAAGCGGGTTCTGAAAGTCATTTCTGTCATGACCTGTCACGGCGCCGCTTCATTTTTTGCGCAAACCCAACATGCCTCGACAAATATTACACTCGAGAGGAGTGTCATTATTCCATATATGGAGGGGGCAGCTATGTTGAGGGACTTGGCTAAACGACTTACGAGTCGATTTTCTTTTGGGGTGACAGCTCGCGCGACGGTTTGCGCAAGCCTGCTGCTCACCGGAACCGCATGCACGAAAAACAATTCGCAGATTAGTGCAACTTATTCTGACCAACCGACGGTGATTTCTGTCGTGAATCAACCGGTCGCCAGCCCAGGGGCTGCGGCACTTCGCATGAGCGATCTTAAGCTGATGCGCGCCGCACGCGCTTCGGGCGCTAAAGTTTCGGCAGCGTTCGCAACGACTG
>JAYSST010000235.1:0-1704 GCA_043720435.1 Bdellovibrionales bacterium | reverse complement strand
AGCAATTCCCGGTCAGAAATAAAACTGAGTGTTGAAGCGTGTTTCCGGTCGCAAAGAATTTTTCTTTTCGCGAAGTGGCTTTGCGCATAAACTCGATCTGACAAAATACTTCACGACTTCAGTCGAGGTTTTCGATGGCATGGACGTCAGCGAGCAGTACGGCAATGAACAGTTTGAGTGGTACCGAGCTTTTTAAGGTCGCACGCGACTATTTTCGAAAAGTTCCGGATTTCAGAAATCCGCTTCGAGTAGAGATTCCGATCGAAGACTTTTTCATGTCGGGGCTGGCGATATTTTCGCTGAAAATTCCGTCGCTTCTTCAATTCGAGGAAGAAATGCGAACGCAGCGAAGTTTTTCGAATTTAAAGAAGCTGTTCTACGTTTCGCGCGTGCCTTCAGATACCCGCACGCGCGAGGTTCTCGACGTCTACGAAAACAACATTTTTCGCCCGGTCTTTCGAGCGATTTTCGAACGTGCGCAGCGAGCAAAAGTGCTTAAAGACTTCGAACTCTGGGACAACACTTACGGCCTTGCTGTCGACGGCACCGGATATTTTTCGTCGGACACGGTTCATTGCGAAAACTGTCTTGAGAAAAAACAACGTGGTAGCGAAGAGAAGACTTTCCATCATCAAATGCTAGCTGGCGCGATTGTGCATCCAGATCAGAAGTGCGTGATTCCAGTTTGTCCGCAGGCGATTCAACAGCAAGACGGAAACACGAAGAACGACTGTGAACAAAATGCGATGAAGCGATTTCTTCTCGCGTTCAGAGAAGATCACCCAAAACTTAAAACCGTTCTACTCACCGATGCCCTTCATGCGACGCTTCCGTGTCTTGAGTTGTTATCAAAACTCGAGATCGACTTTGTCTTAAACGTAAAGCCCGGAAGCCATGAAAAGCTCTTCGGTGGCGTCGATCGGCGCGAGACGAACGGAACGGTTCATCACTTTTCAGAAGAAGAAACCATCGGCGACAAAGTGAAAAAGAAAGTGACCAGGCAGTACCGGTTCACAAACGGCATTTTGCTGAACCACCAAAGCACGACGCGTCTCGTGAACTTTCTTGAATACTGGGAGATCACGCAGTGGGTTCAAAAGGGAAAGCTCAAAGAGGAGAAGGTCCATTTTAGTTGGGTTACAAATTACTCGCTCTACGAATCTAGCTGCAGGCAGATTGTTCGCGCGGGCCGCACAAGGTGGAAGATTGAGAACGAAACTTTCAACAGTTTGAAGAATCAGGGCTACGAATTCGAGCATAACTTCGGACACGGCCATAAGAATCTCTCGAGCAACTTTGCGCATTTGATGTTTCTGGCATTTCTGATCGATCAGCTTCAAGAAATGCGATGCCGCGTATTTCAAGCCGCACTGAAAAGTGTATTCGACCGTCGAAGCCGACTCTGGGTGAAGTTAAAATCTGTCTATGAATTTATGCCGATCGAATTTGAAGACTGGCACGAGTTCTTGAGTTTCTTTAACGACCCATCGCCGTGGTTCAGGTCACGAGCCGAAGTCAGTTCCGCCTGAGCTAGAAAAAATTCGAAAATTCTTTAAAGTGACGGCTTACGCCGTCACCGTGTCGAACCTTTTGTCGATCGACGATTTGCAACCGAAAAACCTCTGATAACCTCGAACCTCGGGTATAACTCAGGCATATTCAGCGGTTGCGGCACCCACGTTTAAGTCTGGCCGGGAATTGCTG
>JAYSST010000234.1:0-1704 GCA_043720435.1 Bdellovibrionales bacterium | reverse complement strand
AAGCCCCCGGCCCAGGCGCCTGATGGACACGAAGAGGACGCAAGTGGCCTCGAGATTTTGCATTTCGAAGTTGCTCTTGAGCGAGCTCTCATTTCTCGATTTACTGTGAACCACGAACTGAAATCAGCTTGGCAGGCTGCAAAACCGATCGCGCTCGGAAGCTGGGCCCGAAGTGAACTTTGCCCGAAGTCTGATTTAGATATTCTCTTTGTTGGTGACGAAGCTGCGGCAGCGACCATCACTCGACATGCACAAGAAGCCGGAATCAAAATTCGAAGTCGCATCCCTGAAGATAGCGGTGATTGGACAAAAGGCGTTGAGGCGTTTGACGTTCTCGCGTTGTTGAGTGCGAAGCCTTTGACAGAGGAAGCGGCCGAGTCCTACGAAGCGCAGCTTTTGAAGCTGCGCGGGAAGTTGAAAAAGCTGAGGCGAGGATATTTTGGGGCGATTCGAAAAGAGCGTAGCGCTCGGTCCGAACGATATGATTCGATTGCCAACTTCCTCGAGCCAAATCTGAAATATGGACCAGGTGCCCTTCGCGATATGGGACAAGCTTTTCAGTTGCGACTTTTGTTTCCGGAACGTTTTGTGAGTCCAGAGCGCGCTCATGCGCTTGCGGTTTATGATTACTATCGTAAGTTTTTTTTGCTGAGCCGAATTCGCGTTCAACTGTCCGAAGGCGGTGGCGATTTGCTAAGCGCGCACGAACAGGCGGGCGTCGCGAAATGGTTCGGATTCGATTCCAGCCGAGATTACATGCGCGAGATTCAAAAAGGACTGTCGCGTGTCTCTTTTTATGCCGATGTCGATTTTGAACACGTGAAAGTATCAGAAAAGGAGCTTCAGCGCTTTCATTCGAAGGAAGTCGCAAAAGAAACCAGCTTTACCGAACTTGCGCTATGGATGGAGCGAGAACCCTCGATGCTGGTTCAAGCGAAAGCTCGGGATCTAGGATTTAATCTGTTTCGTTTGGCTATTAAGAAAGGCTCTGCCGAAGGGCGACGTGCGACGGAAGCATTGGGACGACTCTTACTAAAGACGATTGATCCACTTGAACCGGACGATCTTACAATCGCATTTTTTCGTTCGCGATGGATCGATTTGGCCGTCACCGATTTCAAAAAAATCGTCGGTTACGTTCAGCATGATCAGTACCACCGCTATACTGTAGACGCTCACCTCATGCAGGCTGTTCGCGAAATGAAGCGCGTGGCCCAACGCCCGACCGTGCTTGGGCGTCTTGGAGCAATTGCAAAACAGATGACCCGCGAAGACTGGAAAATTCTGGGGTGGACCGCACTTTATCATGACGTCGGCAAAGGTTCTGGTGGAGATCACTCAGACAAATCGGTTGTCATCGCTCGGCATGATCTTAAAAAATGGAATGTCAGTGAAGATTCCATCGTTGAAATAATCTGGTTAATCGAAAACCACCTTGAGCTTTCGATGGCAGCGTTTCGCGGTAATCCGGCTCATCCTGCAACCTGGCGAATGCTTCACGCCAAGGGCGTCGAGGGCAAACGGCTTTTGCGTCTCGCAATTTTTACTGCCGTCGATATTCGAGCAACGAATCGCGAAGCCTACACGCCGTGGAAAGAACGCCTGCTGCATGAACTTGTACGGTCTCTCGAGATGCCCGAAGCAAAACAGCTATCGAAGCTCGAAAAGGAATTGCGACGATGTGGGTATTCGCTCGATCAACAG
>JAYSST010000233.1:0-4093 GCA_043720435.1 Bdellovibrionales bacterium | reverse complement strand
CTTCGTTCATTTCAATTGGATCTGCGTTGGTGACGGTGCCTGGGTTGATATCTGTACTCAAGGTGCGCTCCTTAGCGAACGCCCGACCTCGAGAATCAAGATCAGGCAAAGCAAAGCTTATAGCACACTCTTGACCACGTTTATACGCTCGGAATTAATTGCCCGGTAAGAGACGCATCTTACTGTAAAGGCAGAAGTATTGCGGTCTGGCGGGAGTCTCTCGGAGCCTCTGAATTAACGCAAAGTGTTGTAATACTTAGCCTTCGTATGCTCAAAGATGCCGCTGTGGAACCACGTTAACTTATCGTGAACGTTGAAGAATTCGTGCGGCGTCGATCGCAAAGTAGGAAAGGATCATGTCCGCGCCCGCTCTTCGAATCGCCAGTAACGACTCCATCATCGCGAGATCCGCATCGAGCCAACCCTTCTCACCTGCTGCTTTGATCATCGCGTATTCGCCGCTGACTTGATACGCAGCGATCGGAACCGACACTTTTCGACGAAGTTCGGCAATCACATCGAGGTAGGCGAGTGCGGGTTTTACCATGATCACATCAGCGCCTTCGGCAACGTCGAGCAGTGCTTCGCGAACGGCTTCACGCCGGTTTGCGGGATCGATCTGATATGTTTTTTTATCCAGAGGTGCCCCACTTCCCTTGCGCGGAGCCGAGTCGAGCGCCTGTCTAAACGGACCATAAAACGCCGACGCATACTTCGCTGTGTACGCTAAAATCCCGCGATCCGAAAAACCCGCATCATCTAGAGCTCGTCGTAAATAACCAACGCGTCCGTCCATCATGTCTGACGGCCCGATCCAATCTGCGCCTGCTTCGGCTTGGCAGATCGCCATCGCAGCTAGAAACGGCAGGGTTTCATCGTTCTGAATTTGACCGTTCTGAACAAATCCGTCGTGTCCATCGCTCGAATAAGGATCCATCGCGACGTCGGTAATCACGAGCGTATCGGGACATGCCGATTTCAGTTCGCGAACTGCGCGGGGAAGGAGGCCATCGCGGTTTACAGATTCTTTCGCATAGGCATCTTTCAAGCGATCATCGATTTTAGGAAACAACGCGACGGCACGAATACCGAGAGAAGCTGCCTCTTTTGTTTTCGCGACAAGGCGATCTATCGATAGGCGCGCCTGACCCGGCATCGCTTCAATTTTTTCGGTAACGCCTTTTCCTTCAGTTACGAAAAGCGGAAGAATGAAATTTTCTGGCGAGAGAGTCGTCTCGCGAACAAGCGAACGTACAGCTTCGCTCGAACGATTGCGACGTGGCCGCGCACGCATCGATATGATAGGAGCGTTCTTCAAGGGCTTCTTAATTTCTCTGGTCATTTCTTTGGGGCCTTTCCCTGGCTCGCCACGTGGTGCATCGCTTTTTCGATCTCGGCTTGGTCGCCGAGATAGCGTTTGGATACAAACTTCAGGTCATCGCTTAAAATGATCTCAAGGGGAACTGCCGTCGGAACATTCACCTCAAGAATGGCTTCTTCGGACATGCCTTCGAGATGTTTTAGCAACGCACGGATGGAATTTCCGTGCGCTGCAATCAACAGGCGTTTGCCTGATCTAATTTCGGGAACAAGGCGCTCGTTCCAATATGGCAGAACACGCTCGACTGTTTGTTTCAGTGCTTCGCTATCGGGTAGCAATTCACGCGCGACGTTCGCGTAGCGACGGTCGTTCGCGGCGTGCTCTTTCGAATCTTTCGCAAGCGGAGGCGGTGGTGTCGCATAACTTCGACGCCAAATTTTCACCTGCGCTTCGCCGTGCTTCTCGGCGGTTTCCGCTTTGTTAAGCCCAGTTAATGCACCGTAATGGCGCTCGTTCAGTCGCCAAGATTTTTCGACAGGCAGCCACGAGTGATCGATCTCGTTCATGACCGAATCAAGTGTGAGAATCGCGCGCTTCAGAACCGATGTAAAAGCGAGATCGAATTGGGCGCCCTCGGATTTTAGAACCCGACCCGCACGGATCGCTTCTTCGCGTCCTAACGAGGAAAGCTCGACGTCTTTCCAGCCGGTAAAACGGTTTTCCTTATTCCAGACGCTCTCGCCGTGGCGAAGAATGATAACCTTCTTCATGTGCTCCAATCTAAGTCGAACATCCGGTAAATGTGTCACGACATTGTCATCAACGTAACTCACGTCTCATTTTGAGAAGACGTTGAACCTTCGACAATTAGATACCGATAACTAAAAAGGTAACAGTTCCCTTTTTGGAATGCGCCGCATTCGAAAAAGGAAAGTCTTACCTGAACAAGAAGGGGTTAAATGAAGAAGGTCGCTTTGATCATTATGATCACCGTCATCGGCATCGCTGCGTCGGGCTTCATGCTCGATCAGATGTTGGCCAAACAAGGTGGTCTCGGTTACATCTCGAGCGCTATCGAGGCGATGAAAATAAGATCGGCTAAACCCGGAATGCCGCCTGATCAAATTGCCCGCGAAGCTGCAAAGGCAAATAAAGGTGCCGTCGGACTGCTTAAAACCCTTGCTGACGGCGCATCCACCGGCTTTGGCGCAAAGGCCAGAACAGCGGCCGCGGAAAATACAGCAGAAGTAGCCGGTCAACCCGCGCAGCCAACAGATGTTTACATTCGCGTTTCTGAAAACCGAGAGGCGATGTTGAAACCGCAGCTCGATCCTGCAGGAACCGTGACCGAAGTCAAAGGTGCATCCGATGACCTCGCTTCAGCAAAGAAAGTTGCAGTTCAAGGTACTGACGACGGCCGCGAAGTTGTCGGCGTCATTCGAGACAGCTCGGTCGAGGATCTCACCGCCGTGGATCGCATCAATGCGATGAACATTCCTGAAAACGTACGCGATAAAATCTTAGAGAATTATTATAAGACTGGATCGCTACCGGAAATCGTCGTTAAAGAAACGCGCAAGCCATCGAAGGCCGCGAGTGATCCGGACGATCCATACAACTCGAAAAATTATTAAAGTTAATTGTCGGTTCGCCTAGCGCTTCGTCGGCTTATTCGGCTGGGCTTGCCCGCGCGCTGCATTCTCTGCAGCGACCCATGCATCCATTGTTGGATCCGAGCATTTGAATGTGCCAATCTTTCGTTCCGTGTCGCGAATCTTTCGCAATGCCGGCTCGGATGAATTGGGTACGTTTCGATTCATGCCTCTGAAGTCGCCGGTTTCCATAAGATTGTAATAGCCAGAGAGATTCGCCTCTAGCAGATATCCAGTTTTTCGACCTTTTGAGCTGCAGACATACGTCGGCAGTTTCTCGGTCACGGAATCGATTACTAAAAATTTAAAGCGGCAGTTCTCAAACGACTCTGATTTTGCCGCTTTGTCTTTTTCCTGCAACTCAAATTTTCCATCCGGATGGATGATCACCTGCTTGTCGCCGCTTTCCGTCGCGCACGCCACGGGCTTCAAAAACTTAGGTTCTGCTGCTAGCGCAGCGGTTGAAAGCAGGACACAAAGAACAGTCAGGATTGAGCTTTTCAAAAAGACCCCCAAGTCTCTATGGTAGCATGTTTAGCGTCGTCCGCGTCCACCGCGACGTGAGCGACCTCCGCGATTATCGCCTCCACCTCGATTATCGCCTCCACCACCCTGGCCTTGAGGCGCGTCCGGTGAACCAGGGGCACGCGGTTCAATTCGTGGAACACCCTGATCGCGAGGCTCTCTCACGATGGGTCCCGGCTGACCGTCGGTTCTGGATATCGGTGATGGTCCACGTGCTGCTCCGATGACCGGCGGATTTGCGCCGACTATCACGGGCGCAGTTCCACCGATCACGACCGGTGACGGTCCTTTTGCCGACGCACTTCCACCTATGACAATGGAATTGGCCGGAGGCGGATCGCGCCGACCTTGTGTAGGTCCATCGCGACGGCTGCCACCACGCGGTTTTTCCGCTTCGGCTTCGTCGTCTTCACGATCTCGAGAGGCGGTTGCAGAACTATCGCGAATGACCGTTTCATCTTCAACCCGGTCGCCGATAGCTTTGGCGGCTTTCGCCTTGCGACCGCCGATCAGACCTTGTTGTTTAGCGATTTGTTCAGACATGTCGACAGTCACGTCACCGATGCACTGAAGCTGACACGCAAGTCGGCGACGA
>JAYSST010000232.1:0-4098 GCA_043720435.1 Bdellovibrionales bacterium | reverse complement strand
AAAACGCAACCGTTCGAAGCTTTGATATCGATCCAAGTTGCGCGGACGTCGCGAACACCATCTGTGAAAACTGGGTTTGGCGCGAATGGAAGTTCCGCGCTTTCACACATGACTGTAACGACTTGAACCCTGATGAAAACGGGGAGTATGGTCCGAAGCCGTCGGTCGTAATTAACACGTCGGTCGAACATTTTGACAGCCGCGCGTGGTTCGAAAAAATTCCAGCAGGAACAGTTGTTGTTCTGCAGGCGTCCGATTTCGAACACGACGGAGCCACGTCGCTATTTAATTCCGAAGAAAAACTCCGCGAAGCATTCCCCCTCAGCATCGTTTCTTTCTGCGGCAAAATGAAATTCGACTACGGAAACTGGAGTTTCAATCGTCTGATGCTTATCGGAGTTCGATAACACTCTGCAACGCGACGATTTAAATTTCCGCAAGTGCAAAGCAGTTGGGGCCGAATTCGCCAGCGCCTGGATCTGCAGTTCCGATCATCGCGCCGACTTGCTTGAATCCCATCGAGTTATAAAATCGAATCGAAGATTCGCGTGGAAACGTCCATACCAAGTTGCACGCTTCGCGGGTCGCTTGCTCGAAAGCGGCGGTCATCAAAAGTTTTGCGGCTCCGCTGCGTCGGTCCTCTTCTGAAACCCAAAGTCCGCGAGTTCTGTAGCTGCGTTTGCCTTGGATCACTCCGCCGAAATGTCCGCTCAGTACCCCGACAACTTTTTCAGACACTGCCTGAGGTTTCGGAGCATTTTTAGCGAGCGCGTAAGACACGAGCCAGAAAGTCGGCGCGGCTTTCATCAACTCCATATCGATGCCGCCGAGCCATTTCATCGCGCTGTTCGTTTCGATCGCTGATTTGCGCGCGGGCCAAAGTTCGCGCTCCCAAATAGGAAGCACGTCTTTGAATTCACACGTCTCGATATAAAAAAGGCCGCTTGCGCGGCCGTTTGAATCTAAGCTCACTTGAGATTATTAAACATCCGCTTCGGGCGGAGGTCGAAGACCTTTTTTCTTAATTTTCTCAACGAGCGTCGTGCGGTTGAGCTTGAGAAGTGCTGCGGCTTGGTTTCGGTTCCAGCCGGTTTTTTCTAAAGCCTGAAGAATGAGGGCGTTTTCGTAGGCGTCGACCGCCGAATTGAAATCGAGTCCTGATTCTGGCAGATCGAGAGCGTCCATTGATAGATCGCCCGAAGAGCCCGCGGCGCCCCCAATACCACCCAAAGCTCCGTAGGCTGCGGAACCGATGCTTCCACCCTCGGTACGCGATGTGGAAACTTGATAATGTTCTGGCAGGTCGAGCAGTTCAACCATGCCTTCGCCTTTTAGAACGGCGAGCCGCTCGACGAGATTTTCGAGCTCGCGAATGTTGCCAGGCCAGGGATGATTGACGAGAGAATTCATGGCTTCCGGAGAAAATCCAGCGAGCTGACGTGCTTTGCGAGAAGGACCCGCGCGCTCGGCAATGCGATCGTTCGACATCATCATGAAGTGATGAAGCAAAAGTGGAATATCGCTCTTCCGCTCTTTCAAAGATGGCAGACGAACGGGGATAACATTCAGACGATAGAAAAGATCTTCGCGGAATGTGCCTTTCCCGACAGCTTTTGCGAGATCGACATTCGTTGCCGCAATGATTCGAACATCAGCGTCATGTGTTTTCATACTGCCAACCGGCTCGAAGCGACGTTCTTGTAAGACGCGAAGCAGTTTTACCTGAAGCGCCAGCGGAAGCTCGCCAATTTCATCCAAGAAAAGTGTTCCGCCGTTAGCTAGATCAAAACGCCCTTGGCGATTGGCGATGGCTCCGGTGAAAGCACCTTTTACGTGTCCGAAAAGTTCGCTTTCAAGAAGTTCCGCAGGAATCGCTCCGCAATTAACAGGAATAAACGGCTTGTTCGCGCGGGGAGAATTGTAGTGCACGGCTTTGGCGATCAGCTCTTTGCCGGTTCCGCTTTCGCCTGAGATTAAAACCGTTGAATCAGAATCTGATACGCGCTCGACCATTCCGAGAACGTGGCGAATTTCTTCGCTGTTACCTATGATGTTTTCGAACCGATAGCGACGAGACAACGCCGAACGCAGATGTTGGTTTTCAGTCTGCAAAGTTTTGTGCGAGATCGCCTTCTCGACGATCGACACAAGTTCTTCCATATTAAAAGGCT
This sequence comes from Bdellovibrionales bacterium, assembly GCA_043720435.1. Classification (GTDB taxonomy): domain Bacteria; phylum Bdellovibrionota; class Bdellovibrionia; order Bdellovibrionales; family JAMPXM01. The sequence continues at coordinate 1,927 of JAYSST010000232.1, read as the reverse complement.
TGGTGACGAAGTGATAGGCGCCCATCTGAGTTGCCTTGACCGCGTTCTCGATCGTTCCATGTCCCGTCAAGATGATGACTTGGCAGGAAGCATGCATTGGCATTTGCCGAATACGTTGCATCAGCTCGAGACCATCGCCGTCGGGCAGTCGAAGGTCGACCAAAGCGAGGTCAAAGGGAGTGTCGGTTGCGATTAACGCTTCCGCTTCACGTTTCGAATTCGCGGTGACAACTTGAAAGCCTTGGCGATCGAGAATGCGAAAGAGTGCTGTGCGAAGTGACGATTCATCGTCGACGACGAGAGCGCGCACAGGTTTTCCTCCAGCTTGAGCGAGACGAGGATTTCCTCCGACCATTCCGCTCATAGAATTTTGTGAGGGATCAAAAACAGAAGACGAGTTGGCCCCAAAACCCTGATTTGACATCGCGACGGCATCCTTTCGTCGGAGAACCCGATTCTTCGGGATCTCAAGAGAAGCACTCAACCGGAAATCCGCTCCAGTCAGGCGAGAGACGCTTTCGCGCTCCTCTCCCTTTATGGTGAGACTCGGCGAAAGAGGTGTCAAATTTTCGTCGTCAAAGATTTGGCCGCGGGCCCAAAACTGGTCCAAGCGTCAGTCGTGACCGACAAGAAACGAGCCCGGCTGTTAAACTTTTGCGCGCGGTAGGGAAAGAATTGCCTGCTGGACTAGGTCGGTTTTTCTCAGCTCCAGGCGCCCGCCGTGCTCCGTTAAGATTTGCTCAGCGACCGTGAGGTCCAGACTTTCGGTCACGAGCGTCCCGAATTCGACCGCCGAAGTTCGAATCGCGATTTCTTTTTCACTGCCGACGATTTCGAGAAGAATTTGTTGATCGCGCAGGCGCTCGGGCAGAAGTGCCAACAGAACAGCTCGAACCGCTTGTGCTAAAAGATTGAAACGCCCGTGCACGAGAAGTGTTCCTTCTTCCGAAGCACCTATGTCGAGCTTAAATCGGATTCCGCGAGACCGAGTCTGAAGTTCAGTGATCTTTATCGCCTGCTCGACAATTTCAGCAAGGTCGTGATCATGCGCTTGGTCTTCATCGCCACGTCTTGTGAAACCGAGGAGATCGCGAACGATGTCGGCACAACGGCGAGTTCCGTTCTCCATTTCTTTCAATTCTTTGTAGAGCTCGTCTTTGCCGGGAAAATCGAGCGTCTTCATGTCCATCAGTAGAAGCTGGATGTGACTGAGCATACCGCCAATTGGATTATTCAACTGGTGTGCGATGCTCGAGCCGATGGTTCCGAGTTCGGCCATCTTCGACGACTCGACAATGCGTTTCTCAAACCGAGCTGTCGTCGTTGCATCTCGATAGAGGTGAACGAGTAACGGAGCATCGGAGGTTTCCCCTAAACTCGTTTCGCGGCTGCCACTTTTCGCAAGCGGGCGCGAACTGACGTCAAAAGTTTCACTAGCGTGACCCACGAGGTGTTGAGGAACGGTGCGAAACTGCATCGTGCGCGCATTCGCGACTCCACGAGCTCGACCTTTGAATCGCCCGGCGTTGAATTCGGTAAAGACCGGGCAACCGGTGCAGGGTTCGGATCGGCTAAATATCGCTTCAAAGCAGGGGCGACCGACCAGCCGTTCGGGCGCACGACCGCGAAGCAAAGCTCGATTGCCTCTCACTAAGCGAAGCTGATCGTCGAGAACTGCAACGGGACTTACAATCGCGTTAAACGTTTCTTCCCACTCGCGTTTTATTTGGTCCATTCGTTCGAGCGAATGAAGGCGAGTGACCGCTAAAGAGACGGCTTCTGCAATCGGACTCAAGAAATTCTTGTCGTCGGACCGGAATGGTCGCTCGGGTGCGCGTCCGAAATAAATATGTCCGCTGGTTCCCAACGGGCACGAGAAAACGCTTGTTGCACGGGCGTCGACGACTCTGGTGTCGAGGCTTGTTTG
>JAYSST010000231.1:0-1708 GCA_043720435.1 Bdellovibrionales bacterium | reverse complement strand
CTGATTGCAAAGGTAGAACAGTGACGCCGCGAAGTCCGATGTTTTCGATGGCGGCAAGCCGCTGGAGTTCACTCGCGGACATCGAGGCGATGCATAGGGGCATGAGGTCGATCTGTGTTTCGATCATTTGGTATTGGTTGCTGACAAGCTTGCGGACGACCGAGATCTTCCACGAAGGTAAGCCATCGAAAATAATGTCGATTTGCTGTTGTCCAAGGACGTGCACTTGCGCATCTGCTAGTACCGACTGCATCGCTGTAGCGAGCCGTGGGATGGTCTCTTCCATCATGGATCGATCAATCATATTCACCGTCACGGCTCCCGTTTAAACGAACGTACAACTACGAGTGGCTTGATCTTTAGTGTGTACGATTTCAAAACCGGGATTACTAATACCGTGTGAAAGTTCGACAATAGGGCGTTTTTTGAATCGAGTTAGTACGATTCTTAATTCGAGACGTTCCACATTACGGCACTGCCGTCAGAACGCTTAGTCACTTCGAGACGATGCGGAATTTGGCTTTTGATTTCTTGGACGTGCGAAATGATTCCGACGATTCGACCGCCAGCTTGAAGGTCGACCAAAGTTTTCATTGCGAGATCAAGTGACTCAGAATCGAGCGTTCCGAAACCTTCGTCGATGAGTACCGAATCGAGTTTTACTCCGCCCAGATCGGCTTGAACCACATCCGCGAGACCGAGCGCAAGCGACAACGCCGCCATAAACGATTCGCCGCCCGAGAGCGAGCCGGCGTGGCGTTCGGTGCCGGCGTTCGCATCTTCGACACGAATTTCTAGACCCTGCGAATCCCGTAAGTTTCGACTGAGAGCAGGCCTTCGCAATTGAAACTGGCCGCGACTCATTCGCGCGAGACGCCGATTCGCTTGTTCAAGGACTTCTTCGAAACGGCTTTGCAAAACAAACCGTGATAACGGAACCAACATTTTATTCTGAGAACGATCACCGGTTAAAAGCGCGCTCATTCGTGCCGCTCGCTCTGCTTCTGTTCTTAGTGTTGAAAGTTTTTGAAGGCTAAGGGTTGTTTCTAGTTCGAGTTTCGTCAGCGTTTCGAGTTCGATTTTCATGCGTGCCGCGATCTGCTCGACTTCAGAACGAAACTTGGTAGCCGAATCAAACTCGATGGCAATAGAGACCGAGGGCCAAGTTTCAGCGGTGCGATCTAGGGATTTGCGAACTTCCGACAGTGCAGCCGTAACTTTTAAGACCTGCAAAGAGTGCTCTTCAACTTCTGCTTCGCTGGCTTTTAGTTCTGCCTCGAGTGATCGCTCGGGTGGCGCACCTGTGCCGGGGCGAGCCTCGGCTCGCTGCCGATTCAGCTCAACAAGTTCTTGTTCGAGACGCCCGAGTTCTTGTTCGAGAGCATGCGAAGTTCCTTCAAGGCGAGAGAGCTCGCCTAAGTACTGATTAATAGTCTTTTCGAGACTCTGAATGACCGGTTCCCGAGTGTCTTGCTCGGCTTTGAGTTCGGTTCCCCGCTTTACGACGGATTCAAAGACCCGATCGCCTTCGGGTATAGATGTCATTTTGAATTCGATCGCTTCTCGCGCCGTCGTGATGCTGTATTCGCGCGTGATCATTTCGGTTCTTTGAATCTCGATCGCTTGTGCCGCAGTCGTCAGCGCTTTCGTCGTCGTTTCATAGAGTGCAAATTGTTTTCCAAATTCGAGGCCGCCGTTGATTGGCGTT
>JAYSST010000230.1:0-4117 GCA_043720435.1 Bdellovibrionales bacterium | reverse complement strand
GGAACCGCTTACGCACTTCCAAACGACGTTAGCTGCCGCTCTTTTTTTCTGTCAAAGAGGATTTAAGACCACAGGCCCAAAGGTTTTTTAAATAATTTCATTGTTAAAAAGCAGGCAGCATCGCCCCGTCGTTAGCTCTGCCAAATTCCTCGATTTTGCGTCATTTCAAGGGGTTTGCTGCCGCTTTTTCCGGCTCGGACCGTGTCAAAGCATCCGCGTCACCTGTCGAAAATCTGTCGCGCTGGTGTCAGAGAACTGCCACTTGAAAAAGCAGTCAGTTTTCTGACGCGCTGTTATTTCCACTTTCGGATGCTGGTTCAGACCGGTCCCACAGCCAACCGCGATACGCGAAGAAGGCGAGGATTCCGACCGCCACAAAAAGCATCGCGAAAAGCACGGTGCGGTAACCGTATGGGTGAGTGAGTTCAGGCATGTTGTAGAAGTTCATGCCGTACACGCCCGCTATGAAGTTTAACGGTAAAAATACGGTGGAAATCATAGTGAGAGTCTTCATAATGGCGTTCATTTTTTGATTCGTTAGCGAGTGCCATGTATCGACAAGAACCGAGACCATCTCCATCGATAGTGAGAGTGAATCTGTCACCTGGGTCACGTGATCTGAGAGATCCCGTAGGTAAATCTTCGTATTTTCTTGGAACACACTCTCTTCGACTTGAACTTTGCTTAAGAGGTCGCGTACGGGAAATATAGTTTTACGAAGCCACAAGATTTCGCGCTTGAGCTGATAGATTCGAGCCAGATGCGAGTCGCGAGGTCCGCGCCTCATGTCGTCTTCAAGCGCTTCGATTTGTTCTGCGAGATGATCGACGACTTGAAGATAGCCGTCGACCACGGCGTCGAGCACTGCGTACAGCAAGTGGTCGGCACCTCGCGAGCGAAGTTTACCGGTTCGTGTACGAATTCGCTCACGCAGCCGACCAAAAATGTCGCCGGGTTTTTCTTGGAACGTACAAAGCGTCCGATCCCGAAGAACAAGACTGACATGTTCAGAAACAAGCTCGCGACGCGCCTCTGGTTTGAGCGGATCTTCGTCCGCGAGGTAGATCATCTTAAGCGCAAAAAAGAAGTAGCCAGGGTAAGTTTCGAACTGTGGACGCAGGTGACAGTTCACAACGTCTTCACTTGTGAGCGAGTGCAGTTGCAGAAGCTGACTGATTTGTTGGATCAGTGCGACATTGTGAACACCCTCAACATCGACCCATAAAACCTCGCTCGCTGCCTCTTGCGAAAGCAACGAACTCAATTGCGTGGCATCGATATGCATCCATTCAGTCACAGCATCTTGTGAAAAACGAATCGCTGTGATGAACGGCTCAAAATCTTGATCTTCGCCGACGTGAATCGGGGTCCCCGGGGGTTTACCGAGTTTCAGCGGATTCGTTTTGTCGTTCAGTCGCCAAGGCTGGCGCTTTTGCGAGCGAGCGCGGCCCGTCGCTGGCCGCGGTCGAGGAGTACGAGAACCTGAACTCGAATGTGTTTTTTCGTTCATAACTGAGACTGTCGCAGGAGTTTCTTCGGCTGTCATCGTCTCGAAACGAGATCGGCGTCTAGATTGGCAGACATTCGTCTTTAGGCGCCCTGCGAAATGCGCCGATAGGAGAAGACGATGGGCGCACCGCGATTAAATCAAACTCCAAATCTATTAGAACCGGTGGCGAAAAACATGCCGCTGGTCGCGTCGCGAGAACGCCTTACGAAGCTAGCAATGAGCGGAAAGCTTTTTGCCCTCGTCGACCCATTTTTCGAGAACTTCTCGTTCGAACCGAGTCGGAAGCTCGAGCTTCGCGACACGGACCCACTTTTTTTCGAAATGATAGCCTGGGAAAAAGTGACGTACGAACCACCTCGCCTTGTTAAAGTGCCCATCGAAGGATTGTCGCTCGTGCTCGATGGCCTTTCGACCGAACGTTGGGGTGTCTTTGTTGTTTCTCGGTACTCACTGACTGAAATTGCCGAACACTTGCAGAAGTTTGTGATTGCACGCGGTCCCGACGAGAATCCGTATTTCTTGCGCTTTCACGATGCATCCGTGCTCGGCGTTTTACTCGAAACGTGGAACGACGATTCAATCGCGAAATTTTTTGGTCCCATCGATGCGTTCGGACTTCCAGACCTCGAGACGATGGACATCAAACTACTCGAGTCTCCGGTGGGAACCCGATCTCGAAAGAACGTCAGGCCTGAAGCCTGCCTCCTCGACCTTGAGCGAAATCAATTAGACCGGTGTGCAAAAGCGATCGAAGCGGATCTTGTTAAGGTGATCTACTGGCATTTGCGAAATCATCACGCGAAAGTGGTTCAACATCTGACACGCGCCCAGCTTGAAACGCGAATTGATGTGACGGTGGCGCGCGGACGTCGCTACGGTTTTCAAACCATTTCGGATCTCGCTGGATTTTCAGCGCTTATGTTTGAACTTGCGCCGAATTTTGATGAACACCCGAGTTTCCAGAGAATTCTTGCCGACAACGATGTGTTGCCAGAGCTGAAGCTTCGTCGCCTGTCGCAGCAGATTTCCGAGAAGGACTGGCGTGAAGCTCTCGATCGATACGATAAGGCGTTTTGGAATAAGCGGAAGTCGCTGAAGTCGTAGATCCAAGTTTAATAAAATCGATCATTTGCGGCCAAACCGATTCGCGCGAGCGCTTCGATAAAACTGCACCTATATGGCCGCCGCGCATTTCTTTGAAGTCATGTTTTGCATTGGGCATGAGTTCGACAATTGCCTTTGCAGATTTCAGTGGCACAATATGATCTTCAAGTGCAGCCAACGAAAAAACAGGTTGAGTCAGTTCACGAACCTGGCTCCACTTTTCGACCATCGCGTTGTCACGGTAAAGTGGGATGAGCAGGTCTTTGAAAAGTTCCGTTGAAAAAGAAACGTTGTCGTTCGACCAAATTTCCATTTGCAACCAAGACTCACGATAGTCGCGATCCGACAACCGTCCGGCAAACTCAATCCAGCGCCTCGGCGTCATCAGTGGACGAAGCATTTGAAAACTGATTTGCAGGAGCGGCCACGGTATCGTCTCGAAGCTCTGCGCAAATCGCCGGGGATCCCAGTTTGGAATCTGGAACCAGGTATTTATTAAAGCGTCGTTTTTCGTGTCGATCGGTGTCGTCAGGCAAACGAGGCTGTCGATTTTTAACCCATCGACTTTCTGTGCTTGTTTTGCTGCGAACAGCAACGCCAAATCGCCGCCAAGACAATGCCCCATGACGGTGCGCGGACGAGAATCATTTCTGGTGGACCCCGAATTTGCGAAGACTGAAGACAAGGCGGTAGGAATCCGCTGTTCAAGCAAAGATTCGAGTCCCAAGTCTCTTTCTGTCTCGGTCGGGGATCCCCAATCAAAAAGCACCACTTCGATGCCGGCCTTTACAAGCGCTTGTATCAGGCTTCGACCTTTTCCCAAGTCAAGAATGTATGGCCGATTAATTAACGACGGAAATAGTATCACCTGAGCTTTAGCGGGAGACTCGAAAGAATCGTAGATTTTTACTTTCAGGGATCCTGCCGTGTGAACCACGCGCGATGGGGTCGCCTCAAGCATTTGCGAATTCAACCAAGGTTTTGTCCATCGCGAATTAGGAATGCGCTCCAGAAGTCCGATCGCCTTCATAACGGACCCGCTTCGACGCGCGCCGAGACTCGTGAACGGGCCCTCATTCGCGCCTTGAGGCTCGCGAGCTCAATCTGAATTTGAGCGAGTTGAATTCTGTTGTTCGCTGCGAAATTAAGTGCGCCGGCGGCAAGTGATAATAACTTTGGGTCGCGTGCAAAATTTTCGAAACGCTTTTCGAATTGCGCTTCCAATTTTAGTGCGACTCCCTTCAGCATTTTCATAGCGATGAGTCTACGGCGAAAATGGTTCAAAATGCCAAGAGTGCTCTAGCTCTAGTTTATGGAACATAAGCATTTTCTTAGAGCGCCGGCTCTAAATCATAAATAAAACTCGCATAATTCAGCATTTCTTTGCGCTTTCAAATGCAAAACGAAACTCTGTCATCGAGCAAGTCTTGAGTAGAATGTTCGAAAACGGAATTTTTAACGGAGGAATTTAAAATGGCAGCAGAAACACTCGGTAAAGAAAAA
>JAYSST010000229.1:0-4120 GCA_043720435.1 Bdellovibrionales bacterium | reverse complement strand
CCAAGTCCGAGGGAGATTCGGCGCGTTTACCGAAACCAGGTGTCGGTCGATTTTCACCAGCCGGGATTCCTGATGGCGCTAGCTGCTCTTGCTTCGCTACAGACACCATCGGCCCGGCGCTCGTCTCTGGTTTCGTCTCTGGTTTTTTCTCTGGTTTCGTCTCTGGTTTTTTCTCTACGACGACCGGGCTCAGCGCAGGAAATAGCACGTCGGCCTGCTCCCAGCGCCTGTTGCGTTCTAAGATCCTCGCTTGAACCGACAGCATCTCGTTAAGGTCCGTGATTACAAAATCGCGACCGCTTGAGAAACGAACATAAACATGTTGGCCGTCGTGTACCGACGACAGGACGACGTCCCAGTTTTCGAATACCATTTTGATTGAGTAACTGAATCGTCTTAGCGGGGTCCGATCAGAATACTCTGAATACAATCGCGCATCGATCATCGCGAAAAACGCCCGCGAATCAATATCATTGATAACCAGAATTTGTTCCTGACGTTCGGCTAAGAAATTCTCGAAACGCGAGCGACGTTCGCGGCTCGAGCTAATGTGAAGCGCCGCAATTTCCGTCGACTGTTTTAATTTCCGACGATTGAAGCCTTCAAAAGCGGCAACGCGCGCATCCCGAAAACCGACCGTATTCAACAGACTCGCGATACTCAGTGAATTGCCTCGCAGAACAAATGTATTCAAGAAACCGGGACCCACTGGTGATTGATCGAGCCCAGCCCCTTGCCGCTCAAGCTCGGTGACAATCGTGACGCCCAGTCTTGTGGCCTCGGTGTCAAGGTGCCTGAAGTCTTGGAACCATAGGGGGCTGGGGCTGATCCACGTGACCATGATAGTCGTCGCACCTGGAACATTTTCTAGGTACGTGATCGCTTCTGACTTCCGGTCTGTCTCGCGAGGGCGATCGCTGGCAGCGCGGAAGAGACCTGAGCATTCAACCGCTTCGGCGACTGTTGTGCCCATCATTGCTGACGAGGACGTTGAAATATGAAAAAAGAGGGCCGTCAAAACGACGATTCGGAAAAGTTTTTCAGGTGTTCTCACTTAGACCTCTGGCGACAGCCCTTCGGGCCGCGCGGGAAGAACAATCAGTTGTTCTACTTAGCATGAACCGCAGATCATTAGAGGTGGGTCAGTAATCTTTCAATGCAACGGGCAATTGTCCCGTGCCGATTTGGAACCTCAACGGTGCTATGAGAAGGACCGACCTTCGGAGGCTCAGCGGCACAAGGTATGGGCTCGCGTAAGCGAGCTTCGAAGGATCAGCCGCCGGCTAAGGCGGCTAGGTCGCGCAATCGGAGCGCGAACCGCAAGCAGCACTATCGTTGGATCGGAGAATTGGTGGACCAACCCGAATACGGGAAGAACACCAGCTATCTCTCTGCATTTATTCAGATCACCTACTATGCGAAACTCATCAACCTCGAGCAAATTCGCGAACAGGTCAGCGGCGGAAAGCTCATAGTTTCGAAAGCCGAGCTTAGAATCTGCCGCTCCTTCGTCGACCTCATCGTACAAAAAGGTTTCTCGGCGAACGCCGCCGCAAAAGAACTTGGCCGCCTCGGATTTAAGAACCGGTCCGGCGAAAAGACGTGGCGCCACGGAACCGTCATCAGTATTTTCAAACGCTGGAAGGGTAAGATATGATCACTTACACCCCGGACTGTCAAAAGACATGATGCATTAAATTTCACAATTCAAATTTAAAAATGTGAAATTTAATGCAAACATCTTGCATATGAATCTTAAACAGAACGCGAAGCTTTTCAAACTCGGCATTTTTACGCAAGTGCAAGCGGATGATATTGGGCTTCCGCAATACGCGATGTCGAGACTCGTAGCGCAAGGAAAACTGCTTCGCCTCTCGCGCGGTATTTTCGCGCACCCTGATACCAAGTTGATAGACGACAAAATAGCTTACCGAATCGCATGCGCGCGATTCGGTGAAGAATCCGCCGTCGCGGGCCTATCAGCGCTTTTTGAATACGGTCTTACCGATCAACCGCCTGGACACATCTGGATGATCGTTCCGACTTCCATACAATCATCATTGTCCGAATACCGTCTCATGCGAACGTCGCGCAATTTCAATGTTGGCATCAAAAACGAAACGAGCTACCGAATCGTCTCGATTGAACGAGCCGCCATAGAGGGTCTCAAATTCATGTCAAAGATTGGAGAACGTACCGCACTGAAAGCCGTACGCAAAGCCCTCAGCAATCGGCAAACAACCGAAACAAAACTCTCGAGAATGGCCGAAGCATTGAACCTAACTACCACGCTCCGGAAACATTTCGAGGCGATCGTTTGACCGACGCGGTTAAAGCTCGCCTCATCACGCAAAAGCTGCTGGCACATAGCCAGAAGACCGGCGTGTCATTCCCTCATATTCTGACGTCGTTTCTGATTGAAAGACTTGTCGCTCGATTGGTTGCGAAGCCTGTATTAAAAATGTCGCTTGTTTTCAAAGGCGGTTTCGTCGGACTGAGAGTATATCATAACGACCGGTTCACAGTGGATCTCGACGCCTTGTTGTTTAAATCGGACTTACGAAAGACGTTGGCAAAAGTCCGCGAAGCAGCGGAAACAGATTTCGGTGACGGTGTATGGTTCGTTTACGAGAACGAAGTGGATCTTGCGACGCAAGGTGAATATGGCGGAGTTCGGCAAGTTTTTCGCGCCGGTCTCGGCGAGAAATTAAAGGATATAAAAAGGGCGCAAATCGTTAACTTCGATCTCGGGATCGGCGATCCCGTGACTCCCGGCCCGGTTCAAATGACAACCAATTCACTTGTCCTTGAGCAAGATTTCAGCTGGGCGGTTTATCCGGTGGAGACGATTTTGGCCGAGAAGCTTCACGCGATCGTGGAACGCGGCTCACTCAATTCCAGATCAAAGGATGTTCACGATATTGCCACATTCCTGCCACTGGCCGAAACCGAAACTTTACGCGAAGCCATTGCATCGTGTTTCGAGTTTCGCAAAACCACGATCCCCAAAAGTTTCTCGAGCCTCGCTGAATCACTCGACACATCAACAATGGAGCGCGGATGGAAAAGCGCTATGGTTTCTGTTCCCGGCGCCTCTAGCTTCCAAGACGAATTTAAACAAATGATTCAACTGCTCAAAAAAATGAAACTTTAACGAGGGGCCGAGGAAAGAAGTGAACAAATCGAAAGCACTCCTTGCCCCGCCGACCGAAGAAATGTGTCCGTCTGGATATCATGTCGTTCACGGACACGAACGGATTTGCCATTCAGGGACAGCGACTTGGGTCGATACCCATAAGGATGGGGCGAGTACCAGAACCGGAGAACCCCTTCAATCCATCAGCAAAATCGTAGAACCGTTGCGGCGGCCTTCTGGGATTCAAAAAACTCTCGTTATTTCAGAGAGTTAAATTTGGTGGAGGTAACAGGGATCGAACCTGCGACCTTCTGAATGCAAATCAGACGCTCTCCCAGCTGAGCTATACCCCCACGAGTAGAACAAGCTGACGAATCAGCCCTGGAACTTAAAGACGATTTCTCGTTTTCAAGAGACATAGCGAATCGCATTCTGCTGATAACAAGTCAAGGGGAGCAGAAAAAGCGTACGGGTTCGCCCAAATTGGAGGCAGCAACCGGTTTTCTCTCAATCTCTGAGCAAGCGTGCGAAGAGCAGCGAAGCCGGGGTGGGACCCGGCGTAGCGACATGTTAGGCGTTGGCGCGGAAGCCGGGAGTAGCGCCGAGATACGGCAAGAGCCAAGCTTTTTCTTTGGTAACGTCGAAACCGACCTTTTCGGCTCCGCAGACGATTGAATCGAAGAGTTCGCGAAGGACTGACAGATCGCGATCTTCACTTTCGGCTGCATCTTCCATCGCTTCGAGCACGGACATGAGATCAGGAGTTGTCACAACGCGCGGAAGCTTCGATGAAGCCGAGGCGGCTGTCGGGCCTGTACCAGCTCTTCGAAGAACCGGTTTGAAACCGATGAGGCGGTCTGTAATTAAAATTTTAAGACCATCCTGGAAGTTTACTTGTACGAAATCACGTCCGTCGGCATCGGTGCGCATCAGAATGTCTTGCAGTCGTCCCGCATCGACGAAAAGAGTGTGCCCATCAATTTG
>JAYSST010000228.1:0-4145 GCA_043720435.1 Bdellovibrionales bacterium | reverse complement strand
GTCTGTCGTCTGCTGCCAAGTGGTTGACGAAAGCCATCCATTTTTTACGAATCCGTTTTGTCGCTCGAATCCTAGCCCCGCATTCACCGTCGGCGTTTCATCGAGCCACAACGCTTGAGAATGGCGGTCTTCCGAAACCAACGCGAGGCCGTCTTCGCGTAACTTTCTTAAGTTCGACGCGGATTCATCTGGGCTCGGTTCATTCGGCATCGTTTTGCCGAGGACTTCGATTTCGCCTTTGAAAGCATTTAACCCAAGCAACGCATCGACGATTTCCGACTGGCCCGAACCGTCGACGCCCGCGATTCCCAAAATCTCACCGGACTTCACGTCGAACGAAAGATCTTGCAGAGTATTTTCGCGATTTAAAACCGAAACGCCGGTGAAACTCAGTTCGGCACCGCCCGCTTTCGCTCGCGCCCTTAAACCTAGAGGAGGAACAGTCGTACCGACCATCGCCCGAATAACGTGCTCGAGTTTGGCGGTTCGAACTTCACCTGCACCGGTCGACTTCCCTGCGCGCAGTACGAACCACGTATCGCAATGCTCAAACACCTCTGCAAGTTTATGAGTAATGACGAAGATCGTTCGCCCTTGATCGCGCAATCCTTTGAGGATCGCAAAGAGACCGTCAATCTCTTGCGGAGACAACACAGCAGTCGGTTCATCCAGCACCAAAATCTTTGCGTCTCTCGCAATCAACTTTAAAATTTCGACTTTTTGTTTTTCACCGACGGAAAGATCAGAGACCATTCGGTTCCAATCGAGGCTCAATGCCTTCGATGGCAATGCACTTTCAAGTTCTTTGATAGCCCTGCTGCGATTCAGTACTCCACCAAAGGAAACGGATTCATACCCGAGCATGATGTTGTCGATGACGGAAAGTGTTTCGACCAATGTGAAATGCTGTTGAACCATTCCAAGCCCAGCACCGATCGCATCTGCAGGCGTGCGCCAGTGGCGCACAACTCCATCGACTTCTATGGATCCTTCCGAAGGCTGGCTCAAGCCGAACAGAAGTTTCATCAACGTTGATTTGCCTGCACCGTTTTCGCCGAGGATTGCATGAATTTTCGAAGGTTTGAAACTCGCCGTTACGCCGTCGACGGCCCTGCATGACCCGATTGCACGCGTGACACCGTTAAATCGAACCGCGAATTCATTGGGACTCGCTGGCGGAGCCACGTTCACTTCGCTGCCGGCTTCTTGTTATTCTTGTAGTAGTCGGGCACCGAGATTTTGCCACTGATGATGTCGGCACGCACTTCTTCCAGTTTTTTAGTGTAAGGCGCAATCAACGCTTCGTTGTGAGCGTCCACAGCATAGTCGATACCTTTATCCTTGAGTCCGAATGAATGAGTACCGGCCGCGAACGTCCCTTTCACTTGCGCCTTGATAACATCGTAAACAGCGTTATCGACACGCTTAAGCATACTCGTCAGAACTCGGCCTGGTTTTAGACCGTTCTGATTCGAGTCGACGCCGATGACCAATGCCTTCTTTTCTTCGGCTGCGTCGAACACACCCATACCCGATGCACCGGCCGCATGAAAAATAATGTCAGCGCCCTGGCTGAGCTGTGTCAGCGCTAGTTCTTTACCTTTGTTAGGATTCGCCCAAGCGGCCGCAGTGATTCCAACAAAGTTGTTAAGAACCGTCGCTTTGGGATTTGCAGCCTTAACACCAGCTTCATATGCTAGCAAAAAGCGGCGAATCAACGCGACTTCCATTCCGCCGACAAACCCTACTTTGTTTGTTTTTGTCGCTAGCCCCGCGAGGTAGCCAACGAGATAACTTCCTTCGTGTTCTTCGAACATGAGGCTTGTGACGTTCGGGCCTTCGACAACGGCATCGACGACCGCAAAATGCGTGTTCGGAAACCGTGGTGCGACTTTTTTCATCGGATCTGCTTGCGCAAAACCGATCCCTATAACCAGCGGCATTCCTCGCTCGGCGAAAGTTCGCATTGCGGGTTCGAATGCGGCGTCATCAGGACTCTCAACGTCTTTTATCGTAAGTCCGAATTCTTTTGCGGCACGTTCGGCACCAAGAACTGCGGCAGCGTTGAAAGATTTGTCGTCTTTGCCGCCTTTGTCGAGAACGAGACCGATCATCATGCCGCTGCTGCCGGCTCCGGTAACAGTTTCTTTTTTCGTGCAGCCACCAGCCACCGACAAGAGTGTTACCAAAATTGCCGTCGCCACGCCGGCTTTCGTCACACCGACCATTCTCAGACTCGTCTTTAGGATCGATGAATTGCTGTGCATATGGCTGGCCTCCCTCGGGTCTCTTCTTCTGCCGGATTTCCGCTAATTTTTCACTCCCAATTGTTGGAAACGATCATATAGGGTGCTTCTATGAGTTTCATGCGCAAAGCGGCTCCCTTCGGCTGGTTCCTAATGTCGGTTTTATGTCTCGGGGTCACTCTGATCGCCGCTGCCGCATGGTTCTTCGTCGCGATTCCTGACGCGTCGGATTTAGATAACTGCATCACGGCGCAAATGTTCGAGATCCCACTGTGCCGAACTGGTGGCAGCTATGCTCCTATAAATTCAATTTCGCCGAACATGAAAAATGCGGTGATCGCATCCGAAGACTCGGCGTTCTGGGATCATGAAGGCATCGATTTTAACGAACTCAAAAAAAGTTTCGAAACCAACATGGAAAAAGGGCGAATGGCACGCGGCGGTTCAACCATCACGCAGCAGCTAGCAAAAAACGTTTACCTGTCTGGAGACAAATCGCTGTTGCGAAAAATTCGTGAGGCCGTCATCGCAATCCGCATTGAACGACTCTACGACAAAAATCTTATTCTCGAAAAATACCTAAATGTCGTTGAATTTGACGAAGGCGTTTATGGAGTCAAACAAGCGGCTCAGCACTACTTCAGTGTCAGCCCCTCTTCTCTGTCGGTCGCGCAGTCGGCTTGGCTGGCATTTCTTCTACCGAATCCCAAAAAATACTCGGCGAGCTTTCACAAGAACAAGTTGACGCCGTTTGCCTATCGGCAAATGCGGACAATCATTCATCGACTGTGGCGCTTCAAAAAGATTTCAGAAGACGAAAAAATCTCGGCCACTCGAGAAGCAAAGTCGTTCTTCGGTGGAATATCAGGAGATTCGAGAGAGCTCGAAGAAGAGTTTGAACGGGGCAGCGAAGAAGAATTCGAAGAAATGGGCTACGAAGAAGAGGCTCGTGTGGCACCAGTCGATCAGCGCGAAAGCGCGATCGAGCGCTTGAAGACCACACCGAGTGTCGTCGCTCCATCTGACGCTCCAGACAATGCGAGTGACGAACCCGCACCCGCGTCGAGTGATGAACAAAAGGTCCCCGAAAACTAGCGAGCACGCCTGCGACCGACGCGCAGGCGGGCCGTAGCAATGATATCGAATGTCGCTTGTCAGCGGCTTTTCTAAAAGATAGATCACGTCGAATATGAGAACGAAATACAACGTCTTGCTGGCCTCGATGATAATTTTCGCGACGCTTTCTTCAGCTTCTTGGGCATATTCTCGAGGTCCGTACCTTCCCCAAGATAGCGCGCTCGCAATCAATGGCACGTTGCTGATGCGATCGGGTTTAAATGAGCGGTGCGAAGAGATGCGCGGGTTTTGCGATCCACATTCGGAGTTTGTGCTCTCGAAAACAAAAGCGAAAACTTTTGAATTTGGCATCGTTCGATATAACTGTTTAGAGATTGATGATGGTGCCTATGGTGCACTCTCGTGTACTCAACGCGGGTACGACACTCTTGGTAAATACACGGATTGTTCACTGTTGCCACTTACAACACCGCCGAAATTCCAATTTCGAGATTGGTCCTGTAACTAACGTCTACGTACGACAAGCGGAAAAAATCCGATGACGATGGCACACGCCGCCATTGTTCGAAAAACCATTTTCACCAACAATACTTCGAAGGCTCTTGCGTCGAAGGATTCAAATTCAGTTCCGTAGAGCGGAATGTTTAGGATCAACGATAACACTGCAACTGCAGCTATCGCCTTCCAAAACAGTGACCACGACTGAACGAACGGAACTTTCTTTTTTCTCAGCGTTGCTAGTAAAAAAACGATAACGGCTATTCCGCCGAGAAAAGTACTCGCGTGCTGAAGCAGACCATACAGTGGTCGCGGACGTGCGCC
>JAYSST010000227.1:0-4153 GCA_043720435.1 Bdellovibrionales bacterium | reverse complement strand
ACTTCGGCTCGTTCTTTTCGGAAGCTGCTTCAACGTGTCGCCGTGAAGTTTGTTGAGCCGGCGGAAGCGAAACTATTGGAAGGAAGATTTTGAAGGTTGATCCATGACCCCGGCCTTCGCTTTCAACCGACACTCGACCCCCATGAATTTCGACGAGGTGGCGCACAATTGAAAGTCCGAGTCCAAGTCCGCCAAAAGTTCTCGTGCTTGTGGCGTCTTCCTGTCGAAACCGATCAAACACGTAGGGTAAGAAGCCCGCGTCGATTCCTCGCCCCGTATCGGACACCGTAATGCTCCATTCATCCTTCCCATTCTCAGCGGTAATTCGAACTGTACCACCGCGCGGGGTGAACTTGAGAGCGTTCGAAAGCAAGTTCCAGATGACCTGGTGTAATCGTGTTGCGTCGGCGACGACCTTCGATGGTGCCTGACTAAAATCGGAAATAAGTTGGACGCCTTTTGCTTCTGCCGTCGACATCATACTATCAAGAATACTCGTCAGACTGTCCGCCGGACTGAAAGGCGCCGGCTGATAAGACACTTTTCCTGTAATGATCGATGAAACGTCGAGAAGATCAGAGATCAATTCAGTTTGAGCATTTGCATTTCGATAAATCGCTTCGATCGAAGCCGCAATTTGATCAACCGATAGTTCAGTCCCATGGTTCTTTAAAATTTCTGCATGTCCACGAATTACATTCATCGGTGTTCGGAGCTCGTGTGAAAGTGTCGCAAGAAACTCATCCTTAATTCTGTTGAGATTCGACGACTCATTGTACAGCTTTGCATTCTCGACGGCATATCCGGCCCGTTCGGCAAGGTCCCCAGCTAAATTCAAATCGGCCGTAGAAAAGACACGACCAGATTCGTTTGTAGTGACTAAGGTGAGCGCACCGAGCATTCGATTTCGAGCCCGAATTGGTACACAGATATACGAGACAAATCCGAATTCCATTAGAGCTTCGAGATGACCCGCACTTGTCGCCCCGACCGCAAGCATGTCTCGGGTTAAATGCGGAATAAACTCGGATGCGCCTTCTCGAACGACGCGATACGGACCGCTCGCGCCTTTAGGATCTGCGGGGTAGGTTTCTTGAAATTTTCGTCCGCGAGCTAGCTTAGATGGATTCGCATGAGCAACTGAAATTTGTGACAGCGTCCCATCGTTGTTCAGCGTTTCGATCGAGCACCAATCTGCGACTTCTGGCACACATAAATTCGTCAAGTTGGTTAAAGTGGTTTGAAAGTCCAACGACGACCCCAGCAGGGCACTCGCTTTCGACAAGAATAAAAGGCGCTCTTGAGCGCGTTCAGACTCTTTCGCCACGATTTGTTCGCGCAAACGTTGAATGTTTGCTTCGGCAGCGACCTTTTGTTCAGTGATATCTTCTGAAATGCCTAGTAGGTAGCGGGGAATACCTTCACTGTCGCGGAGAGGAATTTTTTTTGTGTGAAGCAAACGGTGGCCAAGCGTTCTTGATGTAATTGGTTCTTCTGGAATGTCTAAAATCTTACCTTCGGCGAGAACTTTTCTATCGAAACTTTGAAATCTTTCTGCTTGGTCTTTGTCAAAAAAATCGAAGTCGTTCTTTCCAATTAGTTCCGAGCGCGAGAGACCGAGGAGTTCTTCTCCGGCTTTATTGAAGCGAACGAAACTCAAGTTCTTCGCGTCCTTTACGAAAATCATGTTTGGAATATTTTCGATCAGTGAATCAAGAAACGAGTTTGTTTGCTGAAGCTCGAGTGCTTTGCCGCTTGCGATCTCTTCAAGCGAATCTTTTGCTCGCCGTAACTCATTTTCGTTGAGCTTGTGCTCTTCGATGTCAGTCACAGTGCCGATCCAGTTAAGAACCGTACCGTCTTGATTTAAGATCGGCACTGAACGACCAAGATGCCATCGATAGATCCCATCACGGCGTCGAACTCGGTACTGTTTTTCCCAAGCCTTGAGATTTTCTCGAGCGACCGTCCACGATTCCGAAATCGATTCCAGATCTTCGGGATGTATGACATCAGCCCAACCACTTGCGCTGCCGAGTCCGGATCTTCCAATATAGTCGAGCCATCGGCGGTTATAGTAAGTCGCCTCGCCGCGAGGATTGGCGATGAATACCATCTGCGGTATCCAATCGGATAGTTGCCTAAAGTCGATGCCCGCTGGCGATTCCATAACGAAAAATATCATTTTGTTAAAGCCGAAACGCAAGTGATCTCGCACAGAAAGCACCCAGCAACGAGCTAACTGCAGAGGTGCAACCCGCGAAAATCGAGAAGCAAGCCTGCTCTAAGCAGCGAAGGGCGAAGCCCAAGCGAACGAACAAGGCGTCGAGCACGCGCCGCAGGCGCAGGTGCCAGGGGTCCGAATCTTTTCGCGCCCGGTGCGAAAAGCAGCGCAGGCCGGAGGCCGTAGCGACAAAACTGACTCCACCAGGAGTTGAACCTGGATTTCAAGTTTAGGAAACCCGCGCTCTATCCACTTGAGCTATGGAGTCACAAAATTCGGCCGGTCACCAGGAATAGCGCCCGAAAGCGCTCGGCGCAAGCACGGTGTTTTAACGCGCTTCAGTTTCGAAGAATTCCTTCATCTTCAAATTCGTTTCGAGCTTTGCACACTTCCCAAAAGCCATTTTCGAAAGCGGTGCATTGCCTAACTTCTTGTAGATCGCTCCGAGACAGCCCCACGCGCGAAGGAAGTTCGGATGCAATCGAACGCTCGTCTCGAGGTGCGAAATCGAGAGCGCAGACTCGTTGTCGATCCAAAACATGTGTGCGCCCAAAATGAAGTGCGCGTGAACATTTTTTGGTGAGCGTTTTAGAATATTTCGAAGCATCAATTCGCCTTCGTCATTCGGGCCTTTTCGGAGCAAACTTCTGGCAGCAAGTATTTCAAGATAGTTGATGAGTTCAGGATTTTCCGGGTGGTGCATCTGAGCCGAAGTTAATAAGCTTCGAATTTTACTTGATGGGCCTTCGGACTCGATAAGAATTTGAACGTAGGGTATGACGAACGAAAGATCATTTTTAACTGCTGGTTTCTGGCTTTCCATCTCTAACCCAAGACACAGAGCCCGCTCGAGCTGTCCCCGCTGGTGAAGTTCGGCCAACGTTTTTATGCTCGGATCATCAGTTCCCGCTGCGACAGACATCACGGTTTTGCAGAATGGACAAATGCCGACAGAGGGACCGCTTGGAGCGCCACAGCCGTGACAAATTGAATCGAAACTCATGACTGTTTCCCTCCGCACTTCGAACAAAATCTGGCTTCGCAATCGATTGCCGCCCCGCAAGCCGAGCAGCTCGTCTTCGTGGCTGGAAGGCCAATCTTTTCTTCCTTGTCGTGATAGTCGGCTCCGATGAGTCCTTTGCCTAGCATCAGGCCCATCATCATTTGCATCGAATCATTCGACGTACCGTCTTGGCCTGCACTTAAACTGTTGGCGGCTTTGTACAGAAGGTACTCTTTCTGTGAACCAAGTACTTGAATCGCAGTTTTTGCGTCCAGCGCCTCGATCACTTCTTTCGAGGGGAGTGCCGACAAAATCTGAATTTTTTGAACGGAAATTCCAAACTGGCTGATTTCAGTATTCAACATTCGTTCGAGCCGTTTCGAGAGGTCGTTGTAAGAGCGGCCGAGTTCGTCGAGGGTTTTAACCTCGGCGAACGCTTCCGGTAGCAGTTCGACGATTTGTCCTTGAATCAATTCTTCAAGATCGGTGACTGTAAAAGCCGAACGCGTACCTACGATCGTCATGAAAAATTCTTTAGGATCAGTGATCGTCACATTGAAGTTTCCGAAGGTACGAATCGGAACCGAACCGAGCCCCTCGAGCGTGAGTAAAATAGGTTGCGGCGAGCCCCAGCGACGGCCGGTCATCGCGTGGCCAGCAACAAAAATTAGTTCGCATCGGAGGGGACTCTCGAATCCAAACTTCCAGTTGGCGATCTTCGTTAGTATGGGGACGTTTTCAGTCTTGATCCGGTGTGTTCCAGCCAGAAAGACGTCGGCAACCTGGCCATTGTAGATAAACAAAGCACACTGATTTGGCTTAACGATAATCGCTGTTCCATCGTAGAGGTCGATAGTACCTACTGCGGGAACTTTCGCCGCCAACAACACACCAGACGGGTCTTCGAATTCATAAATGCCACGAAA
>JAYSST010000226.1:0-1733 GCA_043720435.1 Bdellovibrionales bacterium | reverse complement strand
TTCGCGGTGTCATTGTCTTCAGGATTAATCTTGTGCCGTTTCGCGAGTTCTTTGGTCTCAAGCGAGTTCTTCTCATGTTGATCGACCATCATCGTCGCGAAATCTTTTACCGCTTTGCTTTGAGCGTTGCTCTTCGCAACTTTTCCGGCGTCGATCTCACCTTCGTTAATCGTCATCAATATTTTCGCGATCTGCGTGTCCGGAATCGCATTGGCTGATGGTGACGTTCCTGAGGTCGGCGTGACAGTTGGCGTGTTTCGATTTGTGCTTGTGCCCGTCGAGTTTGTACCAGCTGAGTTTGTGGGATTTGTCGGAGTGCCTGTTTGTGCAAGCGCAGCAGTTGTTGTTACGGACAGTGCTGCTGCGAACGCGACAGTCAGCCCGAGGTATTTACTGTTAAGCATAAGTTTCTCCTTTGAGAAAATGTGTTGGAGCGATGAATCACGTTCCAAAAGGAGTTTTGCAATTCCACGGCCAAACAACTTTCTTGCTGTGCTTGCAGACGTGCAAGCACAGCGAAGCCGGGGCGGGACCCGGCGAAGCGACACCTATAGATTTTGGCGCAGCAGAGATGGAATTGTGGCGCGCACGAGCTTACGAATCGGCATTAGCGCAGCCAGCACAGTCGCGGCTGCCGGCAGCAAGAGGGCCTGAGCATAATGTGTGGTTAAGATGATAACGAAAACTCGAAATGTTCGCGTGATTCCAGGGCCGGGAGGCATCAAAATTCCATTGCGAAGAATGGAATTTTGAATCAATAGAGCTATTAAAATGCCGCAGGCACCACCCAGCATTCCAAGAAACGCACTCTCAACAAGCAAGATCGAGAAAACTCGCCTTCGAGTTTCTCCGTTTGCGCGCAATGCCCCGGTTTCTCCGGCCCGCTCGGCCAAACCACTGGCGATCGTATTAAAAATTCCAAGCGCTACGATCAACAACATTATGATTCGGATGATAGCGAACTGAGAGTTCAAAAAGACGACTGAGTTACCATAATAAATTCGATCAAGCTCTTCAAAAGATTGCGCTTCAGCCGAGGGCAGCGCAGCCTCAGCGGCGACATCAACGCCCGGCCAAACCTCAACACCAGCCGTTTCGAGAGTGAATCGCTCGACGCGAGTTGTATCAAGTAAACTTTGTGCCGTCACGAGCTCGGTCCGAAAAAAGGTATTGTCAAATTCGTTCGAGCCCGTATGAAATATCCCGCAGATTTTCAGCTCGACGCCATTGAGTTGCCCGTTCACCGTTTGCGCCAAGACTGTAATCGTATCGCCCACCTTAGCGTTTAGCGAAGCCGCCAGGCCCTTACCCAAAATGACTGCCGTCTTCGGATCCTGCGCGCGATCAAGATCGGTTCCCTCGACAAAGTTCATCGCAGAAAAAAACTTCGCTTCGCGCTCAGCGACAACACCCTCGCCGCGACCGGTGAGGTTAATTCCACCCTTCGTCAAAAAAGCATAAAACGTAACACGAGGAAATACGTTTTTGATTTGCGGAATTGCGAGAAGCTTCGCTTCGACGTCTGCCGGATTTTCAAACCACTGCTTCCAAGGCTCTTCGACTTTTTTATCGAGATAACCCCGTGTAAAGACTTCGCCGTGTCCATATCGAACGCGAATCGTATTCTCGCGATAGGAGCTGAAGATGCCTTCATTGAAACCTTGAAAAATCAAAAGTCCCGCGGCTCCAAACGCGATCGTCATCAAACTTGCAAACGTGCGGCGGCGATTTCT
>JAYSST010000225.1:0-4172 GCA_043720435.1 Bdellovibrionales bacterium | reverse complement strand
GTCTAGAGTGGGCCTGGTTTTAAGTTCGACAATAATGTTAACTTTCATCTAGGGTGCGTCCTGATGTCCAAAATCATACACGTCGACATGGACTGCTTCTACGCTGCGGTCGAAATAAAATTCCAGCCACATCTTAAAGGAAAACCGGTCGCTGTTGGCGGTTCTGCGGATGGTCGCGGCGGCGTCCTGACAACAGCTAACTACGAAGCGAGAAAATTTGGCATTCGTTCGGCCATGCCATCGGCGCGCGCGATGAAATTGTGTCCAGATCTTATTCTAGTCCCTCCAGATTTTTCAAAGTACAAAGCTGAGAGTCGCAAAGTGCGAGATATTCTTGAGCGCTACTCATTACTCGTCGAACCGCTGAGCCTCGATGAAGCATATCTCGATGTAACGGATTCGGCGTTCGAGGGTGGAAGTGCGACGCGAATTGCAGAAAGAATTCGTCGCGAAATAAGAGACGAGACGGGTCTCACTGCCAGCGCGGGCGTGGCCCCCAATAAATTTTTGGCAAAGATCGCAAGCGATCTCAATAAGCCAGACGGCATCTCGGTGATTCGCCCTGATCAAATCGACGCGTTCATGAAGACGCTGCCGATCGAAAAAATTTGGGGTGTTGGCAAAGTGACCGCCGAAAAAATGAATCGCCTCGGGATTCAGACTTGCGGCGATTTGCAAAAGTACCCGATATCACGGCTTGTTGAAATGTTCGGCAGCTGGGGGCCTCAGCTCTATGACTTCGCGCGCGGAATTGACACACGCGAGGTTTCAATCGATCGCGAACGCAAATCGCTAACCGTTGAAGAAACTTACGGGCAGGACCTCAATACGAGAAATGAATCGCTGGCCGCAATGACTCCGCTCTACGAAGACTTTCTCGAACGGCTGATTCAGTACCGAGGTCGTGGAGACGAAGAGCGAGACCAAGTTGCCAGGTCGGTCGTCGTGAAGATCAAGTTCAATAATTTTCGCCAGAAGGGTCGCGAAAGAAAATGGGAAAGTCTTGAAACTCCGCCGCTGGAAGTGTTTCGCGAATTACTTGGAGAAGCGCTAGATGGGGAAACCTTGGGGGTTCGACTTTTAGGGCTGGGCGTACGTTTTACTTCGAAATCACCGAGCACGCGACCGAGCGACTCTTCGCAGCTCTCGCTCTTGGGAGACTAAGCAAGCCGTTTTTGGGGAGAGTTTACCCCGCGGCGCCGCGGGTAAAAATTTAAGAGAAATCAAACTTCAGCGAGTCGTCTTTTTTATTTACGTCGATATTTACCTTGCCGCCTTTTTCGAGACGACCGAAAAGCAGTTCGTCGACCAGCGGTTTTTTTAGATGATCGTCCACCGTACGTGCCATCGGGCGGGCGCCCAAGAGCGGATCAAAACCACGTTTTAACAACCACTTTTCGGCAGCCTCGCTGACAACCAGTACGACTTTCTTTTTCAAAAGCTGTTTCGCAAATTCACCAACGAATTTTCGAACGACCTTCAAAACTACGTCTTCTGGCAACGGCTGAAACTGCACGATGGCGTCAAGTCGATTCAAAAATTCTGGAGTGAACGCGCGCTTGATCGCTTCGCTTTGTTTTTCGCTGCTTGATCCGGCCGACGTAGCTCCAATTCCAATCGAGCTCTTCTGCGCGTCTGCCGCACCTGCGTTCGTCGTCAAAATCAGAATCGTGTTTCTGAAGTCTGCCACTTTGCCATGCGCATCGGTCAGTGAACCATTATCCATCACTTGAAGGAGGATGTTCATCAAATCCGGATGCGCCTTTTCAACTTCATCCATCAACACAACTGCGTACGGATTTCTTGAGACCGCTTCAGTTAACAAGCCACCATCTTCGAAGCCGACGTATCCCGGAGGTGCTCCGACGAGACGTGAAACTGCGTGTTTCTCCATGTACTCGGACATGTCGAATCGCAAAAACTGATTTCCCAATACTTGTGCGAGCTGTTTTGAAACTTCGGTTTTACCGACACCAGTTGGTCCCGAAAAAAGATAGCTGCCGATCGGTTTGTTTTCACGACCAAGCCCCGTGCGCGAAAGCTTGATTGAAGTAGCAACTCGGCGGAGCGCTTCGTCTTGTCCAAAAACACCTTTTTGCAACTGTGCCTCGATATCGCGCAGTGCCGCTTTGTCTGCGACGTTCACGCTTTGAATCGGAACTTGGGCGATGGATGCGACAACACGCTCGATATCGGCGACACGAATCGGTTTGCGTTTCTCGTTTCCTGCGTACGGCCCTTTGGCCGGGCCTCCTGACCGGACCCGCATACGCGCACCGGCCTCATCAATGACATCGATCGCTTTGTCTGGCAGGTGTCTTGCCTGAATATAACGTGACGACAATTCCGCCGCGGCCTTCAATGCGCCTTCGGAGTAATGCACGTTGTGGTGCATTTCATAGCGATCCCGCAATCCCTCGAGAATCGCGATCGTTTCTTCGATCGAGGGTTCCTTCACGTCGATTTTTTGAAAACGACGAGCCAGGGCACGATCTTTTTCGAAGTGCTGTCGAAACTCTTTGTAGGTCGTCGATCCGATACAGCTGAGGCTGCCATTTGCGAGGCCCGGCTTTAGAAGATTCGACGCGTCCATTGAACCGCTTGAAGTCGCGCCAGCGCCGACAAGCGTGTGAATTTCGTCGACGAACAAAACGCCGTGCTTTTCGTTCTCAAGCGCTTTAACGACCGCTTTGAGTCGTTCTTCAAAGTCGCCGCGGAACTTGGTCCCCGCGAGCAACGCACCCATGTCGAGTGAATAAATGACGGCGTCTTTCAGAACCGCAGGGACTTCACCGTCTTCGATCCTTAACGCTAAACCATCGGCGATAGCCGTTTTTCCGACACCGGGTTCGCCGATCAGCAAAGGATTGTTCTTCGTTCGTCTTGCCAATACTTGAATGACCCGTTCGAGGACATCGTCGCGACCGACGAGTGGATCGATTTTTCCTTGGCGTGCGCGTTCGTTGAGATTCACACAAAACAAAGCGAGCGGACTTTGCTTTCCTTGTTTCGAAGAATCCTTCGGCAAGCCGTCAATGTCGGGCTCGGCACCTCGATCGTTCGATGATTCACCTTTGTCAGACGAGCGCGAGGCACCAGACTTCGACCCGCGCGAAAAGATTTCGCTTTCGCTTGGTCCGAGCTTCGCAACACCATGGGCAATATAATTAACGACGTCGAACTGATTCACGCCTTGCTTCTCGAGAAAGTGCACCGCGTGGGATTCGGTTTCGTTAAAGAGAGCAATCAGCACGTTACCGGGTAAGACATGTTCTCGCCCGGCACTCTGAACCTGAACCACAGCACGCTGAAGTAATCTGTGGCAGGCTAGCGTAAATTCTGGCTTCCAACCGACCGGAACCGCCACGGCGTCGGTTTCGTCTCCTCCTTGTGCTTTTAGTAAACGCATCCTTGGAGCGTGTCGTTCTAGGAAAACCTCGAGCTCGCGCCGAAGCGAACCGGTGTCGCAACCTACGGCTCGCAACACTTCGATCACTTCGTCATCCTGCGCGAAGGCGAGCAGTATGTGTTCGAGGCTGACAAATTCGTGACGGGCGTCTCGCGCGAGCCGAACCGCCGAATTCAGAAGTCGCTCTAGGCTTGAACTCAACATTTAGGCCTCCGCTTTTTCCATGGTGCACTTCAATGGGAACCGATTCTGTTTCGCGTAACTGTTCACAATATGAACTTTTGTCTCGGCGATTTCGTGAGAAAAGACACCGCAGGTGCCGGCGCCCTTGTGATGAACTTCAAGCATGATGCGAGTTGCTTCGTCCGCCGCTTTACTAAAAAACTTTTGCAGGATGTGAATCACAAAATCCATCGGCGTAAAGTCATCGTTCATAAGAAGCACGCGATAAAGTGAAGGAGTCTTTAAGGCCGGCTTTGCGTCCGCAGTCGCAATGCCACCATCGCTTGAACGATCTGTTAATGTGTCTGAATTCTCAATAGGGAGATTCACGCTTAGCCGTCTCCTGCTGCCTCCAGTATATAGAGATGTTCCATCCTGAGGCAAACAGCAGTGGCGATGCGCACGACTGTCCTTTAGTCGACTTCAGCATTTGCTAGACTCGTCAGTATCAAAGCGAAACGTTTGGTACGCCCGCCGCGCGCGACGATGCCCTTTTCGGGCGCAAAATGCGCTCGATAACTGACCATTCTTTAGTCTGCAT
>JAYSST010000224.1:0-4173 GCA_043720435.1 Bdellovibrionales bacterium | reverse complement strand
TCTTCCGGTGTGACTTCCATGGGCCCCTTTTCGAGAGCCCCGGTTCTAGCGAAACGACTTCAAGGCCGCATCATAATTCGGTTCCTGAGCAATCTCTGTAACTTGCTCGGTGTACAAAACCTTATTATCCGGGCTTAAAACGACGACGGCGCGGGATAACAGACCTGCCAATGGAGAATCGACCATTTGTAGACCCCAATCCTTCCCAAACGTACTTCGAAAGGTCGACCCCATCTCGACATTCTTGATACCTTCGGCACCGCAAAAGCGAGACTGTGCGAAAGGTAAATCAGCCGAAATATTGAGAACAATCGTGTTCTCTAGTTTTGCTGCGGCCTCATTAAAACGTCGAACCGACGTGGCACAAACACCGGTATCCACACTCGGAAAGATGTTCAGCACTTTATATTTTCCAGCATAATTCGTGAGAGTGATCTCAGAGAGGTCGGTCTTCGTCAGCTTAAAATCTTTTGCAATCGAACCTTTTGCGGGCAGATCGCCAGACGTGTGAACTGCTCCGCCTTTAAGTGTGATATTCGCCATGTGTACTCCTTGTTATTTATTTTACTTTTGTTTCTACGATTCTAGCATTCGAAGTTTTCATTTCACGAACCGTGAATACACCCGTTAGTGGCAGCTCCAGTCCAATCGCTTTCTTCGTCAGGGATTGTGATGCTACTTCGTTAACCTTCAACTTACATTCATCTCCCGTGAGATCGAAAACGTGCGCAGAGCTGCAACTTCCAGTTTTTCCGTTGGCGCCAATTGGTTCGCAATACGGAAGACTCACCACTTGATTCGCGCTGTAGGTAGCGGCACCGGCAAATGTTTTCTCGTCAACCTGCTTACACGTTTGAATGTCGAATATTCGAACGGCCCCGGCCGAACCCGAATGCTCATGCGTCAGCAGGTAGCGATCTGATTGAGACACGTAAATGTTTGAGAAAATACCGCCATTGATTGTGCACTTTTCCTTGCCACTCATCAGAACAGCGATCGGTCCCTTATAAATTCCCTTGTCAGACTTATGCGCCTCGCGAATAGCCAATTCAATGTCGTCACCGATCTTAACTTTGCCCGCAGAGTATCCGACGGTCTTTGAATCGATCGCACGCATATCACAAGGCGCTGCAAGTGCTTTGGAGTTCGGCAAACAGATGGCGGCAACGAAAACGGTTGAAAAGATCGATGGTGAGTTCAAGTGTAAGTGCCGTGGCATGAAATGAAGCTGACATCGAATCGCGCCCTGTGCAAGCTCGTGTGAGAGCATAGGTGGCCTATGGAAGAAATTGAAAAAAAATTTAAGTGTCCGTTCTGCGGCGAAAAAATTAGTTTTTTGTTAGATTTGTCAGTGAGCGGTCCGCAAACGTACATTGAAGACTGCGAAGTCTGTTGCCGGGCCATTCAGGTTTCATTTGATGTCGTAGACGAGAAGTTAACTTTGTTTCGAGCCGAACAGGCTTACCGATAACCAGGAGGAAAGAGGATGATGAGAAATCGCTCTGAAAATGTTTTCGCGAAACTGCTTGCGCCCCTCGCTTTAACATTCACCTTAGCTGCGCCGAACGCAGCTATAAGTGAAGTCGTCAGACTGGAAGTTGCAACGACCGCGGCAGCGATCGAAGATTGCGTCCGCGCAAAGACCTACAAAATTTAATCAACTGTTGATGTTCAGAAGGAGGGATTGGCTCTCTGGAAGAAAAATCGGAACCAGGGCGCTTACCCGCTTCCGCCTACATTCGAGTATGTTGTCGACGCCACCGTGAATATGCGCGCGGAAACTTGGACCTGCAAAATTCAAAAGCAAAAATCGGGCAAATGGAAAGTGATCGACAGCATTTTGCACGGTTTCGAGGCCGAACTTTACGACTGAATATTCTCTAACGGTCGTGACGCGCATCGCTTCCGCAGCGGTTTCGCTATGCGTAACTTGCTGTTCGCAACGCGAGTCGCGAAATCGGCGTCGCTAAATCAGCCGCACGAATTAGCGGCCGTTTTTTTTCACAGCGTTAATGATTTGATCGAGCTTTGATAAAAACTGCGACCGATCTGAGTTTCCCATAGCAGACGGACCCGTTTTTTTATTTCCGAGATCGCGCAAGTGTGCGCTGAGTTCGCGACTGCCAACCGCATTGCCAATGTTTTCTTCGTTCAATTCTCGACCTTTCGGACCGAGAACACGCGCCTGCTTTTTTATCGCGCGATCCGCAAGAAGAATGTCAGACGTGATCAAAATGTCGCCGATGCCGATGTTTTCTGCGATCCAATCGTCGGCACTGTCGAAACCGCCTGGAACGACTTTCATCGACGTGCGATCGTTGGAGGGAATCGTTATCGGCTTATTTGCGACGACAATAATTTTAAGCTTATAGCGGTCAGCCACTTTGTACGTTTCGTCTCGAACAGCGCAGCCGTCTGCATCGATAAAAATATCAAGCATGAAAGTCGCCCTCCAAATTCACGCTAACTCATCAATTCGTAGGGTCCGCCTACTTCGAGAGCCTTTTTATAGGCGGGTCGCGCTTGGATTCGTTCGAGGTAGGCCATCAATTTAGGTCGAGTTGCACTGGTGACATTCCCACGTGCGGCGCTCGCTTCGACAACAAAACTCATCTGCACGTCGGCAGCCGTAATATCGTTCCCAGCGAACCACAGGCACGTGTTCAATTCCGCTTCCATGTAGTCTTGGTGCGCCTTCAAATTCGGCGCGATCAGTAACTTGTTCACCTGAGCCGCTATGCCTTTAACGATCGGACCTAGCATGAGCTTTACCGGTAACGGCAATGGTGGATCCGCAATTTTCCCGAAGATCAGACTCAGCAATAGCGGCGTCATGGCGGAACCTTCAGCAAAGTGCATCCAAAAAATGTAACGCAAGTAATCCTTGGTGCCTGCGGCAGGCTTGAATTTTCCCCCGCCATATTTGTCGACGAGGTACTCGAGAATCGCGCCGCTTTCGATCAACGTTAAGTCGCCGTCGACCAGCACAGGAGCTTTGCCAAGCGGGTGGACCGCACGAAGCGAAGACGGGGCGAGTTTTGTTTCAGAATTGCGCTTGTGATATCGAACCTCGTATTTCAAACCGAGTTCTTCAAGCATCCATAAAATTCTTTGGGAACGTGAATTGTCGAGATGGTGCAAAGTGATCATTTCAACACGATGCCCGGCTTGCGTCGAAATCTCAATGGCCATTCGCTAGCCGGGCGATGAAGCGGCTCAGTTGCGTAGTTTACTCCAACGCGTGGACTCGCCAAAATTTTCCGTTTCGTTTTGTTCGCGCGAAGGTCTTCACCGATCCAAAGTCGCTTCCCGTCGAGCGAGACACCATCATCGGCTCGCTCAATACCCAAAGCCTGGCAAAGTTTGCCCGGACCCGAACAAAGCTCGCGATCAGATTTTCCAGGACCGAATCCACGACGGGCCCGCATCGATTCAATTCCATCAAGCGGCTCAAGTGCCCGAACTAAAACAGCTTCTGGTCTCAATTCGTCGCGAGTGACGACGTTAAAGCAGAAATGGAGTCCATAGATCTGATAAACGTAACTGTGACCGCCCGAGAGATACATGCTCTCGACTCGTTTCGTCCGTCTACCTCCAAACGTATGACAGGCAGAATCTTTCAGGCCCAAGTACGCTTCGGTCTCGGTGATGACGCCACTCGTGAGTATGCCGTCTTTTTGATGGTACAATACTTTGCCGAGAAGCTCCCGCGCGACCTTCTTCGTGTCTCGTTCATAAAAAGATCGGCCGAGGCGATTTTTCAATTCACGTCTTTCATTTGGGGAGGCAAACTTCTTAAATGTCGAACTTATTACTCTCATCTCATAGTCAGCTTATCGTTCAGCAGGTCCGCGAAATTGCGGAACTCTTCGGTTTCGAAACTCGCAATAAATATCAGATCATGGACTCGAATCGAGTACCCATCGCATTCGCTGCCGAACAGGGTCAAGGGGCATTCAATTTTATTCTGCGACAATTCCTAGGACACTGGCGTACTTTCAGCGTTCACTTTTTAGCAGCGGACGGACGCCTCCTGTTGACGGCTCATCACCCCTTTCGATTTTGGTTTCAGCGCATTGAAGTGAAAGACAACGACAACCGGATCCTAGGATCGATTCAACAGCGTTGGGCTTTTTTCTCGAAGCGGTTCGACGTTGAGAACGAACGCGGCCT
>JAYSST010000223.1:0-1737 GCA_043720435.1 Bdellovibrionales bacterium | reverse complement strand
TATGTTTCACGTCGATCATTTGGTTTGGCCCGAACAAAAAATTTAATTCGGTAAACAATGAGATGTAGTAGAGAACGAACACGACTCCGATGGCGACTCTGAAATATTCGACTTCGGAAAGGGACTTCATGAACCACGTGCGACGCACAGATATTCCTTCTTTGAATCGTCACGAGTCCAGCTCTTCACAGGTCGTCCCGTGTGTCGTTCGAGTGACCGACAAATTCCTTGCGTATAAATTGCAACGTCGTCGTTTTGTCGTTCCATTTCTGCCAACAGCAACAACGGAATTCTCACATGGTAAAGTCCAAGTTGCTCGAGCCCAAATTTTTGACGAGAAATCGAGTCGTCCACGATTAAACTGGGCATCTCGCGCTCAAGACCTACGAACATCATGTCGGATGTGAACGGCGTCATCGCGATATCCAGGGCAAATGGCGAGAGTGCAACCCATAAGGCGTTGCCCACCGTTTTCAACGGACCAATAGGATGCGCTGCGACCGCAATCATGACGAAAAACAAAATTAGAACGAGACGTCGTGTTGCTTGGAGCGCACGACCCCCCTTAGAGTTTGATGTATGAATTGGATTTTCGGCCGACTCCATCGCGATTTCCTCGTCTTCATTTTACCGGGCTTCGCTGTCATCCTGCTATCAAAATCCGCTGAGTCGGAAAATAGCGTCACTTCGATTCTGTTGGCGACGATCGTGCTGGTGCTATTAGATACGGGACATGCTTACGCATCGGGTTGGCGTGCGTTTCGAGTCGCGAAAGACAATCCGCGCCTCAAACAGTTTATCATATTCCTTCCGTTGATTTGGTTTGCGAGTTTTCTATGGTTGATTGCGGGTTGGCCAGGATTTTGGTCGTTCGTGGTTTACTTCACGGTCTTCCATCATATCCGCCAGTTCTATGGATTCAGCTGCTGGTATCAGCATCTCAATCGTCGCGCGTGTGTATGGAGCGGTCGCTTCATTTATCCTTTGACCATATTGCCCATAGTCGTCTTCCATTTTCGCGGCGACTGGCAGTTTTATATTTACCGCCCGGGTGACATCTTCCAATGGCCGTCGCCATTGTTTTTTAAAGTTGCCGTCGCAGCTTGGTTGTTCACGGTTGTGGCTTGGATAATTTTCGAATCCCGACTGTGGCGCCAAGGAATTCGCGAACCAAATCGCATTCTGTCGTTGTTGGTACCAGCAATACTTCAGAGCACATGTTTTCTTTTCGGTCGAACGAGTGTCGAGGTTCTCTTCCCGTTGTTGGCGGTCCACGGACTTTCGTATCTCGCGATCACCGCACTCGGCGTTCGCGCAATCGATTCAAGTGGGTGGAAAAAAAGCGCGCTTCTGGTTTCGCTTGTTGTGGTCTCATCGGCTGGACTTGCTGGACTCTGCGAGGGGTTCTTGGGCGAACTGGAAACGGGAATGTTCGGGTCGAGTGCCGTGCAAGCGGCGATTAGTGCTATACTGATTGCGCCCAATTTGTGGCATTATATCGTGGACGGTCTGATCTGGAAAAGTGATGACCCGGGCGCGAGAATTATCTACGGGGGAGCTGGTCATTAAGATTACGAAGAAGCAGATCACCGAGATCACTCTTGCGTCGCTGTTGCTGATTGGGTTCATGCTGTGGTGGGCTTCTCAACGCTCGAAATCTCGAACAATACGCACGACGTTGATCGCGAGACACGGTGAGGTGCGGAAAATCGCACCCGAGAAGAAAACTCGTCCGGA
>JAYSST010000222.1:0-4178 GCA_043720435.1 Bdellovibrionales bacterium | reverse complement strand
GCGCTCTGGGGCCCTCGATATTGCTCGCGTGGCAAAGTTCGATTGTACTTTTCGTGCTTTACGGCTTTCTGTTAGCGCTTTCGATCGCCTTTATTCTTGGTCGGCTCGGTCGAATGGGAACCGTCGCACTTTTAATTTGTCATATCTCATTCGTAAATGGGAATCCGCTCATAATTCACGAACCACAACAATTCATGTCAATGCTGCTCTGGCTCTTCGTCGCCTTTCTCGCGCCGCAGAGAGATGCTGAGCAAGACCCTGGAATGGTGAAAATCTGCGTTGTTGCTCTAGGGTTTTATTACTTAATCGTCGGTCTCAAAAAGATTCCCGATCCCGCTTGGCTCGACGGTACCGCCGTCGGATCACTGGCGCAGTGGAAAGGAGTCGCAGCGAACAATACCGTCGTCGATTTAATTATCGACAATCCTCACCTATCGCGTTTTTGCACATGGTTTGGACTCTCTCTCGAACTTCTTTATTTGCCGCTTGTCTTGTCGAAATTCCGGCCGTTGCTACTCGTGCTTGTTGTTCTGTTGCACACCGGGATCGCAATCGTCTTTGAACTTGGAAACATCAGTATCGCTATGATTGCGTGGAACACCATTGCGCTAGATGCAAAAACGCGAGCCGTTTATGGATCGTGGTTTGCAAATTTGCGACTAATGATTGTTCGCAATTCCGGTGCATCACGCGTACGCCATACGTAACCGTCGATGAAATAATGCCATAAAACGAACCCGTTGTAGACCGTTGCGACCGGGAGAATGATCCCGAAAAAAACGTAACGATCTGACAGCCCGACTCCGATCATGAGCCCGATCACCAATGAAATTACTAGCGCCAGTCGCGCCACCGAAACAGAATTTCGGCGGGTGTGGTAGTTCCAGATCCATCCCTGGTATTGCAGGTCATGCGCAATCGTTCCGACCGCCGTGAGGATAAGCGGATGAGCGCCTATCAACGCCAACCAAATAAAAAGTGCTCCACTCCCGAAGATGAATCCAAGTTTAATCCATGGAAACTTCTTGAAGCCGGTTTCGAACGCACGGACCAAAATTAGTAGACCGAAACCGAGAAGTGCAATTCGAACGGCCCACTGTAAAACGGCTAACCAACTCAACGGAATGGGCCGCGGCCAGTTTCCAAAAATATCGCCGATCGAATTTGTTTCATGCGTGATGTAGAAAGCCAACAGACCGTACATCCAATAGTTTTCCCAACGGCTACTCACCTTCGAAGGCGGTTCGCTGCGATGGTAAAGTTTCAAAAATCCGATGTTCTGCCGCAAGATGTGCCACGAGCCATAAAGTCCGAAGAAGGTAAGAAAACCCTCTTCGTAGCCGAAGACGGACGCACCAACTGAAATAGCAACAGCGATTGGTAGCGCCACCAAATGAAAGACTCGTCTTCGTCGAAATTCATCTTTATCAAGATGCGAGCGACCAATCGTCGCGAAGATGTGTGGCGCATCAAAAAAAGCAGTAAAGGCAGCGAAGAAAAAAAGAACCGCGGCTTGGGGACGATCCGCGAAAAACGCATCTGACGCCCATCTATAAATTCCGAAAAACAAAATGGGCACCACAAGCGAACCCATTAGCCAGATGGCATCAAACTTAGGAGAAAGTGCCGACGGTGCAACCGCCCGCGAAGGCCCGTCGGTCGCGGGCGATGCTTCTTCCCTCTTATAGGCCGTGCGCACGAGATTCGCTTGCGCCAGCTCCGCTCATTTCCATGAATCTTGCGCGCTCTTTGATTTCAGCGACGGTCACTGCATTGAGGTAACTCATGCCACTTCGAATTCCGCCGGTGATTTCTAGAACCGCGTCGCGCACGTGACCCTTGATGCTCACGAATCGACTTTCGCCCTCGGCCGCCATTCCCTCGGGAACTCCGCCACGCCATGAAACTTGCGCCGACTTCGAAGCCATCCCGCGGTATTGCTTGCGACCCGCTTGGATTTCTCCCGGAGTCTCAAGGCAACCCGACAACATCGAACCAAGCATCACGGTACTCGCGCCCGCAGCCAACGCCTTCACGATATCGCCCGATGTTCGAAGTCCGCCGTCGCCGATGATCGGAACACCAGTGCCCTCGATCGCTTGCGCGCAAAGCGCGATGGCCGTCAGCTGGGGAACTCCGCAACCAGTGATAATTCGTGTTGTGCACATCGAGCCAGGGCCGATTCCAACTTTGATCGCATCGGCACCGACGTCGACAAGTTCGCGCGCCGCTTCAGGCATCGCGACGTTGCCGCCGATGACTTGGATGTCTACGAATTTATCTTTGAGCCACTTGATCGTTTCGAGCATCTGCACCGAGTGTCCGTGCGCGATGTCGACAACGACTACATTCATTCCTGCACCGACAAGCGCATCGGCGCGCGAACGCGCGTCATCGCCGACGCCGAGACTCGCGCCGATGTACTTAACCCCGGCTTCTCGCACTTTTCGAACTTCCGCAGCCTGCGCTTCGATCGTCATGAACCGATGGATCGGGCCGAAGCCGCCTTCTTTCGCCATCGCAATCGCCATCGGCGCCTCGGTGACGGTGTCCATATTTGCGCTCATAAGTGGAATTTCGATCTCAAACTTTTTCGTTAGCGTCGTCGTTAGAACAGGATCACGGCGCGAACGAACATCCGAACGGCTCGGCATCAAAAGAACATCGTCAAACGTCAGACCGCGCCCGCGCTCGGGAATTTCTTGTGAACGGAAAATAAGCATTTTGTACCCCTCGAACCGATTAAACTGGCGACAGGAGCCACTCTTGTCAATCTATGTCGTTCCGGCTCCGCCTGCACTGGCACTCGCACGTCTGTTGATGTCGTTCCGGCTCCGCCTGCACTGGCACTTGCACGTCTGCAAGTGCATTAGGAATGATCCGCGGTTGGAACGGTATGTTCCAGAATTGGTCGGGGGTCTGTTGAGTGCGCTGGGCGGATCGACGACAAAGATAAGTATGAAACCACTTTTGAAATTGAAACGTCTCGTTAGCTTGCTGGTCTCGCTGTTCTTATTTTCTGGCTGCGCGTCGTTAACCGAACGCACCGAAACGATGCTGCAAGACGGTCGCATCGATGACGCCCTCGCACTCGTTGAAACCGCAAGGAAACGCGATCTGACGGATCCGACGACAGCCGCGCTCGAGCGACGGGTGCGACTACAATGGATTTCGGACAAACTGATTCAGGTTCGACTCTCGCGTCTCGCCGAAAGTAAAGGCGAAAGCATCGAGCTTATGCGCAAGATTTTGAAAAATGAAAATGAGTGGGCGATGATCCCGACCGGCGCAGTATACGCAACTCAAGCCGAGGAGAGCATTTATCTTTCTGAGTTTGTGCAAAAATCAATATACGAAGCAATCGCCAAGAAACGTCCACTCGAAGCCGCCGTCCGTTACCGAGAGAATCGAATACTCCTCGAAGACCTTCTCAAGGTGGAAACTGTTCGACTTAAGAGTGCGATCGTTGCGTCGGGCAATGAGTTCTGTAGAATTCAAGCGAGCACTTTGAAGGACTCTGACTTTTATTCCGCCCGCTTTTTGAAGAAATCTTGCGATGAGTTTCAAAATCGGGTCGCGCTTCCCAAAACGAAAAACTCGGTCACACTTTTTCGCAACCTCACGCCGAAAATCAATCTCGAAAAACTTCCGCCCGAACGTGCGACCGACTTTGCGCGGGAACTTAAAACAGAGTTCGAGAAATCCATTTGGTATGATGCTGCGGCAGCAAAAAGTCTCGAACTGACATTGACTGGACCGGTCACAGAACTGATCGAAACAGAGAAGGTATATCGGTCGCAACCTTATACGGTTCGAGTCGCCTACGAAGAAAAAAGTGTGCGAAAAAAAGAGACGAAAGGTGAACGAACGGGGATCGAGACTCTGTTCGCTATTGTCGCATGGGCCTTGACCACCTACGTCCCTGATCGTGAAGTCGATAATCGCGATGGCACAATTACAGTTTATCAAACGAAATATCGAGACGAGACCCGTTACTACCCGTATGAGGCGATCGAAGTGACACAAACGCTGTCGGTAGACTGGAAAATCGTGCTTTCTCCACAAGCGCAGTCGCGTGTTTTCGACTTCAAAGACCAAGCAAGAACGATGAGCGACGAACACTCAGTTAGTTTTCCTGATGCCAAACTTGAGCCGCAAACGAGAAAACTGGTGAGACC
>JAYSST010000221.1:0-11266 GCA_043720435.1 Bdellovibrionales bacterium | reverse complement strand
AACGCTCCGAACCATGGCCTCCGCTCGCGATTCGTGCGTATAATTACGAAGGCGGCATCTGGAAGCGTCGGAAGGCTTAGGGAGCAACATGATTCGAAATATATGGGCCGTCGGACGAAATTATAAAGAGCATGCAAAAGAAATGGGCGCGGCGATACCTACGAAACCCATGATCTTTTTGAAGGCTGGCTCGAGCGCAACTCTCAAGCGAGATGTTCCGCTGTATGAGGCATCGAAAGATGTACATCACGAACTCGAAATCGCATTGCGATTCGGGACGACCGCAGATGTTTCGGGCAAACTTCACTTTGACGGAGCCGCTGTTGGTATCGACCTCACCGCGCGCGATATTCAAGCGGAACTCAAAGCCAATTCTCATCCTTGGACGCTTGCAAAATCGTTCAAAAACAGCTGCCCGTTATCGGCCATGGTCGCTTTGCCGGCCGAGATTCCGCATTTTAAATTTGAGCTCACCGTGAATAACGAAGTTCGACAACGCGGCGACACGCGCGACATGATTTTTGATTTCGAAACGCTCAGGAAATACGTCTGCGAAAATTTCCCCGTCGAGCCCGGCGATTTGCTTCTAACAGGAACACCTTCTGGCGTCGGTCAATTAAAACCCGGTGATATAGCCTCGGCGTGGTTCAAATCTGAAGCGGGCCACGAGGTTCGAATGGAGTGGGTTTTTCGCTAAAATGGAATGGGTTTTCCTCCAAAAAAGAGTCCTCCTGCGCCCCCTAACAGTGTCGCCTCTTCATGGCTCTAAGCGGCGTCTCACGAAGGACTTCGAAACTGCCGCATCTTGCTTAGCCCGAGGATTTTTTCAGCCATCAATGAGTTATGAACACGACACAGTAATCTCAAATTCTCGATACCGTTTTTACCACCGAGCGCGACAGGCCAAATTTGATCCGTTTGAGTTTGAAAACTAGATCCGCAGCGATGACCCTCCTGGCTAAGGTATTCGCATCGGTCGTCAGCCCGCCGCCTGACAAAATTATGAGTCGACGGCGCAATCGAATTGCGCTTTGGCACACTTCGATTTTCCACTGTGGTGTTGCCCGGCGTCGAAACTTTCGACGACGGTCGTGGCTTCACCTCGCGCCGAAGCGGATCGTGACGATCAAGGTAATCTTTGGCAAGTGCAGCCACGATTTCGCCAAGCGACGCACCAAAGGCAGAATGAGATTTCAATTCCCGCACGCGC
Organism: Bdellovibrionales bacterium; assembly: GCA_043720435.1. GTDB lineage: Bacteria > Bdellovibrionota > Bdellovibrionia > Bdellovibrionales > JAMPXM01. Next base: position 10,056 of record JAYSST010000221.1, on the reverse strand, counting down.
TCAAGCTCCTTTAGCTGCTCGTCGGTAAGAGAAATCTGAACACCATGCACTTTCACCGATTCAGGAAACTGCTTAGCGACAATTCGCTCGGTCTCGCGCAACGTTTTGTTTTCAGTTTCCGCGATAATCTCTGTTCGTATCGCGAGAGACACCCGCTCGCCGGTTCGTTTCTCCTCACGAATTGCGCGTGCCGCCATCGCTCGGCGATAAGCGGACGATTCACTATAACCAAGATCCTTAATGAGCCACTCGATAACCGACGGATAACCAATCTCGGCAAAAAGTCTGCGAGATTCAATTTCACCAGCGTACTCGACGATCTGCCGATCAAGTTTTCGTTCCTCACCCCGCAAACCGCGGACACCTAAAAGAAGTTCGTCATCAGGTAGCAACTGTAGATTCATAATTTCCTCCACGGAAAAGAGGACAATACACCCTGTTTTAAAAGGTGACTTCTAAGTGCCTGGAGCGCGCATACGCAGTTGTGATTTCTAATTCGAGTCCGGTCACGAAATCTCACATAGAACTTAGTCTTAGAGGGATATACGTCGCACCAGCTGCACTAAATGATCGTCCGTTGAAACAAGAACGTCGATCAAAACTGATACGAACCCTCGTCAAACGAAAAAATAAAAATCTGCGCTATATGCCAGAGCGCAATATGAAAAAATAGATGAACGCCACCGTTGAACGCCGATCGAAGACGAAACCGATTTCATTAAAAGTGACTTCGCAAAATCCCAAAACGCAAAATCCCAAAACGCAAAACCGAAAACTTCGCAAAAACTAAACCTCCAGGCTCGCGCCCGAAGCCAGTTCCGACTCCTCGCCACCCACTCCTCGCCAGCCCGTCTTCAAAAGTGCCGTTTCTCGGCGCTTTGTATGAAATCATAACAGGCGAATTTGAGATCGATATCGAGTAGACTACATCCCTCGCTTTCAATTCACGCGTCCTCCGACGGGCGCCCGCTGAAGGATGTTTCATGTCATTCGCAAATGCTCTTTCGTGCCGACTTGGTCTCGCCGTTCTCGCCTCAATATCATTGGGCGCCTGCGGCTCGAGCAGCAGTGATACGAATACGAGTACACTGTCGCAAACTCTGAGTTACGACATGACCGTCAACGGTTGCGCCACTGGTAAACAAACTTTTTCAGACAAGGCGGGCTATTGCGCAGGTCTAAAAGATGATGCGCGAAATAACTTTTGCGCTAAGGGACTTCGCGAAGAAGTTTATGCTGAGAATTGCGAGCCGAAACCGGCCGCGGGGCCAACGGGCGAAGCGGCACGTGAAGTAAAACCAGCGACGGTCGGCGGCGACGGCAAATCTTCTGGAAATTTGCGTATTCCTACAGAACAATTTGGGTCATCAGCCGGCTCGAAAACCCTCACGCCAACAGAGCAAGCCGAAATCGAAGGGCGATCACGTCCCGCACTTGTTATCCTTCGTGCACAGGCGGCCGAGCAGCTACAAGTTCAGCCGACTTCATCGGGCGACAGCATGATCACCACTTTGAACGGCAAATTGTTGATTCATGCGATGGATCCGGATGTCAGCGATCGCGGTTTAACTCTTATAGGTGCAACGGCTCGAATTGTAATTCCGCTCCTTGGTTCGTGCGAGCTCACAGTCAAAAACTTTTCGAGCACGACAACAGTTGGCGGGAAGAAGCAGATCGATTTCACGCTTCTTGGTATTGATCCTATCGCGAGTGCGAATCGCGACGGCTGCCTTGTGAAGCTTTCGACAATGGCAATGACCGGTTTCAGCGTCGAATTCGACAACGTACGACTTGGCGGCACCCTCAGCACGGTTTCGATTCCCAAGGTCCGCCTTGATGTTTCTGCGGGTATCGCTCCAGCATTGAAATAGCCGCGGCGCAGCGCCCCTCATTCGCCCAATAGATCTCCTGTTCTAGGGCCAAGCACTTGGGGTAAACTCCCCCACCATGGCAAATCCGACCGCTCCATCTCGTTTCGCAAAAGACCCCGCTTTTCAAAGTGCTGTGAAAGCAAAGGGCGAAGAAATATTCGCGAAAGTCGACGAGAGTGGCCCGTCGCTTTTCAGCCGCAATTTTTGGTACGGCGAAATCATGGACTGGTCGATGAAGAACGAAAGCTTCAAGACACAGATGTTCCGTTTCGTCGACGTGCTTCCATACTTGAATTCCGGATCCGAAGTCGCACGCCACTTAAAGGAATATTTCGCTGAAGGCGGCGAGGAACTTCCAAAAGTTTTCAACGTCGGGCTTGGACTGGGCTCACTCGCGCCAGGTTTGATGGCTGGTGCGATTAAAAAGAATGTCACATCGATGGCTAAAATGTTCATCACTGGCGAAACGCCGCAAGAGGCGCTGCCGGTCTTAAAAAAATCGCGTAGACAAAAAATCGGTTTCACCGTCGACATCTTGGGCGAAGCATCGCTCTCAACCGTCGAATCACTCGACTATCAAAATAAATATCTCGAACTGGTAACGTGGCTCGCAAAAGACGCGGCGACTTGGGATCATGTGCCGCAAATTGACGAAGACCACAAGGGCCCGATCCCGCGTGTGAATGTTTCGGTGAAACTTTCTTCGCTGGATGCCGAGATCGATCTTAAAGCGTGGGATAAATCAAAGACGCGCATGAAAGATCGCGTACGTCCGATCTTCCGCAAAGCCATGGAGGTCGGAGTTTTCATCAACCTCGACATGGAACAGTACGAGTTAAAGGATTTCACTGTTCAGATCTTCTGTGAGTTGCTTGAAGAACCTGAATTTGCGGCTTACCCCCACTGGGGCTGCGTGATTCAGGCTTATCTTCGAGACTCTTCGCAAGACGTGCGTGAACTTATCGAGTTCGCGAAAAAACGTCGCGTTCCATTCACCGTTCGATTGGTCAAAGGCGCCTATTGGGATTTTGAAACGGTCTTCGCGCAACAAGCCGGTTGGCCAGTGCCCGTTTACACAATCAAAAAAGAATCCGATGTGAACTACGAACTCTGCGCAACACTTTTACTTGAAGCGCACGAATACGTACGGCTCGCCATCGGTTCGCACAACGTGCGCTCGATTGCAGCTGCGGTTACCGCCGCTGAACGAATCGGCGTGGACCCACGTTCGTTCGAAATTCAGATGCTTTACGGAATGGCTGATGGTTTCAAAAAATCCCTCGTGAAACAGGGTTACCGCGTTCGTGAATACGCGCCAGTCGGCGAGCTGATTCCGGGAATGGCTTATCTCGTCAGGCGACTCCTCGAAAACACGTCGAACGAATCATTCTTGCGTTCGAAGTTTGTCGATGGTGCGACGGCGGAAAATCTTTTGAAAGATCCAAGCGACGGACTGATCCCTTCGACGTCAAATCCCTACGACCTCGAAAAGGCGCAAGTTCCATCGACGACGACGAAGGCTGCTCTCAAGACAGCTCCGGCACCAAAGTTTCGCAACCTTCCGCTCATCGATTTTGCGTTGGCTGATAATCGCGCAAAACTTCAGAGCGCGTTCGTGAAACTTGAAAAGTCACTCGGGCAAGAATGGCCATCCGTCATCGGCGGAAAAGACGTTCGTACGGGCCGTTTACTTGAGAGCGTCAATCCCTCGAATCCGGCGCAGCTCATAGGAAAAATCCATTTGTGCGGAGTTAAAGAGGCCGAACAAGCCTTAGAATCAGCGCAAATAGCATTCAAAAAATGGCAGTACACTAGTGCTGACGAACGCGCACGCTTGGTCGACAAACTTGCTGACATCCTAGAACGCGATCGTATCGATTGGACGGCGCTCGAAGTTTTAGAAGCAGGAAAACCGTGGGACGAGGCCGATGGCGATCTTGCCGAAGCTGTCGACTTCTGTCGGTACTACGCTCGCGACATGCGTCGCACTTCAACAGGTCAACGCGTTGGCGGTGTCCCGGGCGAGACAAGCTTGTACCACCACAAACCGCGTGGCGTGGTCACAGTGATTGCCCCTTGGAACTTTCCACTCGCCATCATTTGCGGAATGGTTGCGGCAGCTGTAGTCACTGGCAATACTGTTGTGATGAAACCTGCAGAACAAACGGCTGTCATCGGCGCTTGGCTGATGAAAGCAATTCGTGAAGCGGGCTTCCCTGATGGCGTTATTAACCTCGTACAGGGCATGGGCGAAGAAATTGGCGACACGCTGACCGGATCACCGATCACCGCGATGATCGCTTTCACCGGTTCGAAAGCCGTTGGCCTTCATATTTTAAAGCAAGCTGCGATTGTTCATCCTGGTCAACGTCACATGAAACGTGTGATGGCCGAACTCGGTGGCAAGAACGCGATCATCATCGATAGCGATGCGGATCTCGACGAAGCCATTGGCGGAGTATTGTACTCGGCCTTTGGTTTCAGCGGACAAAAGTGCTCGGCCGCGAGTCGGGTTATCGTGCTCGACGAAATCTATGATCGATTCATCGGTCGACTTCTCGAGGCGGCAAAGACCGTTAAAGTTCGACATGCAGTGGAAGCCGAAGTTTTCGTCGGACCCGTCATAGACGAAGAAGCGCAGACGCGAATCTTTAGGATGATTGAAGAAGCGAAAACGGATCCGAAAGGCGCAGCAAAGCTCGCGTTCCAAGGAACTATTCCCGAGACCGCGTCTGGGGCGAAGCCTGGCTATTTTGTCCCGCCGACAATTTTCACGGACGTAAAGCCCGATTCAAAGTTAGCGCAGAACGAAGTGTTTGGTCCGGTCCTCGCGGTCATTCGCGCGAAAAACATCGGTGAAGCAATCGAGATCGCAAACGATGTCGAGTACGGCCTCACGGGCGGCATCTACTCGCGTAGTCCCGCAAACATCGAACTCGCTAAAAAGTTTTTGGAAGTCGGCAACCTCTACATCAATCGCGGCTGCACGGGCGCGATGGTCGACCGTCATCCGTTCGGCGGTTTCAAAATGTCAGGTGTCGGCTCGAAAACGGGTGGGCCCGAATATCTCGCGCAATTCATGGAACCACGTGTGATTACCGAGAACACCCTCCGCCGCGGCTTCGCGCCAGCAGAGGGCGAATAGTTTTAAGGAGCGGTTTTGCGCTGCTTTGCCGGCCAATCACGTTCTTTGCTAATCGGGTAGGCCCGCTTATCAAAGTTCCGGAATGATTCACCGCTCATTAATCGTGGGGTCAAAATCGACTCCACGCTCAACGGTCTGAATTTCAGAGGACGAGCGGCGTTGATTTCAGCCGTTGCGGCCATACAGCGGTCGCGCTGCTTCATCGCGCGCATAATTTGCCCCTGGTTGCCGCCAGAGTTCACGCTCACAGTTAACGCTTTTGCTTTTTCAAAAAAGCCCGCACCGTGAAAAATTTTGCGCTCTTTCGAAAGCTCGTTCGATCGCTTTTCAAAACTGCTAACTAGCGACATCATCGAGTCGTCACAAGTTTTCGCCTGAACGGCATCCAATCCACTGAATGCATCGAGGGCGGCTGAGCAGAAGTCCGGGTCGTAATCGACAGCGAACCCTGAATCGCCCCTCTCTTTGCTCTGAGTTTGATTATGCACACAGGTATCCTTCGTTGCCGTGAAATCGTACTGCATTGTCGTCGCTCGGCCCGTCGCAGAAATTCTGGTAAAAGTGAGTTCTTGAGCCCCTTTTTTTCCTTTTACGATTTCTAGATTGGTGATGCCATCGTGCTCGTTGTTGGCTTCAGAAACTGTCGCCATGCTGCTTCTATCGCCATCTTTCTTCACGACTCCACTATTGAAGCCTTCCATCTTTCCGTTGCTAATTTTGTACCGGCAGTTCCCGGTCGGGCAGCCATGGCTATTTTTAATCAGATTGTTGATCACGCCATCGCATTCAAAACTAATATTGTCGTCTGCGGCCTGAGCTGTAGTCGTCAACGTCGTCGTCGCAACGTGCACAGAGAACGACAATACCGAAATGACTGCAAACCGTAGTCTGAAATTTTGCATGCTCTTCTCCCGAAGACTGACGACCGCAAGCATCCAAATGACCCGGTCGAGTTGTTCTATTATTTCATTATAATGACACGGCAGACTTGCAGTGTCCGCCCAGAAAAAAAGTCTAGGCCAAAGGTCGCGGCCAAATTTCTACGACGCGTTTCAGGCAGAGGAATTCGTTTGTGGCAAATTCAAAATCGAGCCGAAAGAAACTATGCAGAAAGACGCGTCGTCGACGCCGCCGTACCGGTCACGCCTTGCGCTAATTCGACGAAGGCCTCCGGTCGTTCGCGGAAAACGCGCCCCATAGCGAAACCGAAAAGAGCACCGCCGATATGTGCAGTATAAGCGACGGCCGAAAGTCCCGGCTGTGCCGAGAGCCAGCCGCTGAGGTCAGGCAAGACAAAGGCGGGGATTAAAACCCATGCAGGCAACCACGCAACTCCGTAGTAACCGCGAACGGGCAACAACCAGTAGACGAACGGAAGCCGCCGCTTGGTATTGCTCGCGGAAACCGCGATGAGTCCGGACACTGCGGCACTTGCTCCAACAAGGGGAGAAGCGGAGAGTCCCGAAATTAAACTATAAATTATCGCTCCCGAAATTCCTGCTCCCCACGAAGTCGTCAGCGTGGCTAACCATCCGCGCGAGTGCTCGACGAAAGTTCCGAACAACAACAGAAAAATCATATTCCAAAACAAGTGCAAAAAGCCCGAGTGGGTCACTTGATAACTCAACCATCGCCAAACTTGCGAACGTCCCTGACTAAGTCCAAGCCGGTACGAGGGATGAACACTTTGAATTTCACGGAGGCGTGCAGCTTTTTTCTTCCATCGCTCGATGGCCACAAGATCGCCCGTTTCAACTGTCGTCTTGTTTCGCAAACGCGTCTCGGTTGAAATCAAGAAACCAGCGCGACGCAGAGCTAAATGCCCAAGCAGAATGCGCGCATCTTCACTGCCGTTCATGCTGCGAACGACAAGTTCACGCACGCTCGACGGTTCGTTTTCTAATTTCAAACTTGAAGCGAAAAGGAGTCCGTTCGTTGAAATGAACGAGTCGTCATCAAGAATTGCTTCAAGTGCACCGTCTGCTGCGCGGTAGGCGGGAAACGTCAAAGCGAAAATTGAAACGTTGATCGCGACTAGAATCCACGTGATCGGGGCACGATGAAACCAGAGCAGCCCGCGCAAAAGTGGAAAGATCACTTGGTCCGTCCCGACGAGCGCCCAGAATTTCGAATTCGTTCGAGTATTTCTTGCTCGGGATTTACCTTTTTCGTCAAAGATTCGATGCTCGCTGGGAAACGCGTCTTCTCGAGGGCTTCGACTAATTCCGTCGCAAGTTGTTGTTGACCGGCTTTCCATGCGGCGACGGCAATTCTACCTTGCAACGTTCGATCGAATTCGTATTCGGCACCTAGCAGTACACCCACTTCGGCCGCCTTATTCCACTCTTCGCGCTTCGTAAGCGCTTCGAATAGTGCACGGCCCCAATCTGCATAACGCCGCGCTTTTTGCGATTTGTACCAGCGTTCGCGCAGGCTCGAGAGTTCCTTCGCCGCCTCAACGTCGTTATTCGGACGTTTCGCAGCTTCTTCCACGAGCCGAATGTTCGCTTCGGTGACGAATATATCGTCTTCGCCCGTAGTATTCGCGGCGAGTTCGCGAAGCTCGGTCAGCCCCTTATCGCGTTCGTCGCTCGTTCGAAGCATTCGAACGGATTCAATTAACTTTTGCCCGGTGGGTTCCTCAGCGTGCTTTGCGAGTTCAGTAAATGCCTTGCCTGATCCTCGGCCCGATTTCATTTTACATTCCGAGTGTCGCAGCGAAGCAACAAGGTACGACGGCATTGCAAGATCACCGGTGTCTTCATCAGCCGCTTTTTCCATCATCTCACAAGCGCGATTTGAATCGGTCGAGCAAGCTGACTCATATAATTCACGACTACAAAGCCACGAGGTCACCACAACACGTTGATTTCGCGGAAGCGCATCTACTGAACCGAAGACAGTCGTCTTGGCTTCCCGTTTTCGATCGAGACGCCACAATGCACGAGCACGATATTCAACAAGCTTTGCGCCGACCGACTCATGCTTCGCCGGTTCTTGCGTCAACTGCAAAATAAGCTGCGGATCGCCTTTTTGAACAAAGAGTTCGCGCAACAACAGAAGGCGTAACCAATCAGGCGAAGCAAAAGTTTTTCCGCTTAGCAACGCATTCGGCAAAATGGATCGAGCCAATGCTTCGAGAGATTCAACCGCTTCTATGCTTTGCTCAAACGAAGACGCGGCCACTTCTGCAGATGGAGCCAAGTCCTCTGATCGCATCGCCAAGTCGCGATACCAACCCACGATGCGGCACGAGTCTGAATCAGGTTCAAGATCGCAAACTTTCGCAAAATACTGATCAGATTCTTCGAAGTCTCGACCGTATCGAATCAATCCCTTAGCGAGATATCCGAGTAAACGCCCTTGATCGTTCCATAGCGCGTAATCGGCTTCGCGTTCGAGGCAGTCCGAGTCAATGACGCCTGCCGAACTAAGACTTAATGCAACCGATACGCGAGTCGGTTTCGCATCGCGAGTTTCCCAACTGGCAACCGCCTTCGTCACGTCCTCACACAAGCGCGGTTCATCTTTCGCACTCGCCATTCGAGCGTGTTCTTTGACGACCATCGCTTGGCTCATCAAAATTAACACCGCGAAGAAAATCGCTCCCGTCGTAAACAACGAGCCTGCCGCTAGTTCGGTCATGCGTGGAGGTGCCGACTGCCGACGCGTGTTACGCGATCGCACCTCGGTGTCGCCAACGCGGTCGTGAAGTGGACGACGCCGTAGGTTTCCATAGACCCCGAAAAATGGAGCGCCAAGAGCAAGCACACTTGCCCACCAGGTCAACGCTCGAAGAAACGCGTTGAACGATCGTGGTTTTTCTCCGCTCCACATGTCGACGACACGAAGCCCGAAGATAGCTCGTCCCGGAGACGTACCCCACATGGAAATAAAAAAAGTATCCCACGCAACACCGACGGCGAATGCAGCGACGACACTTTGGATCAGAGCCCAATCTGAATCGAAAGCATTATCGAGAAGTTTTGCTTCCATAATCGCGCGGCGGAATGGCGCCATTGCGAGAGCCATAATCGGGACAAGCAGAACGAGATCAGCAACGTGAGCTGCCAACCGATCAAAGGGCAAGGCCGTGCCTTCGACGTTTAAATTACGTTTCTTATCAAAGCCGTTTTGCCTCTCGAAGGGATTGCCAAGAACCATATGACTTTATCGGTAAATGACTGAACGATCGAAAGCCCAAACCGCCGGTTTGGGCCTAGGCTCTCGTCGAGTTGTTACCTACTAGAATATAGAGTATAATCGCTGCCGACCTTCGGTCGCCTGCTTCGCAGAGGCAGCGATTACTTACTCTCTGTCGCTTTGGTCTGAATGACCTTCAAAGCAAGGAGGCGACCTGAACCGTCTAGGCGAACATCAACCCGCGCTAACGGAATCGAAAGGTCATTCACAAGATGGAATGTTTGTTGTCCACCTTCGGTATTTTGCGAGCTCTGAATTCGAATGCTCTTATCGAATGAAACCGGCATCCAGCTGCGGTTCGATTCAATGAACTTTGAAGTGAACGGTACCGGGTTTGCCACTTGGCTTGCCGAAATCTCGATTTCCGAGATCTTTTGCGTTTCATCCATACGAATGGCGTATTTGCCTTCAAGCGTTTCAAGACTCAATTTTTCAAGAGCTGATGGAGATCGACCTACTGAAGAAATGTCGCTGAGCGCTTTGTTAGCCATCTCCTTTACGAGCTGATCTTCATCTTTCGATGTTCCAGTCGGAACAGACGCGATGCCGCGCACCGGTTCAATCACAGTTCCGACAGACGCGATTCCTCGAGACTGCACTGCTTCTTCACCATTCAAAAGCTTAGAATTAGCTACGAGAGAGACGATAACAATGATCGAAAGTAATGATGCTGGGATTGCGATTTTCGCTTGCTCGAGATCGAGTCGAACTTTCATCGCCTTCAATTTCTCGAGAGGATTTTTCGACGCCAACCGCGCAGATATTCTTTCAGAAATATCGATCACCTTGCGAGGTTCTTTCTTGTTGTCGTTCGAATCCATAACTTCCTCCCTAGCC
>JAYSST010000220.1:0-1742 GCA_043720435.1 Bdellovibrionales bacterium | reverse complement strand
ATCTGTATGCGGTTAACAAACAGATCGGTCTTCCAAAAGACACGTTCAAGTTTGCAATCGGTTCAGACTACTGGTGGATGTCGGACATAAAGTAATTCTGCATATTTAATTTTCGGGAGGGGGCAGCAGTGGCAACATACATTCTTCGACGCATCCTCCTTATGATCCCGACACTCTTCGGGATCACTCTCCTGAGCTTTGTCATTATCAATCTCGCACCAGGATCCCCCGTTGATCAAAAGCTTCAGCAGCTGCGCATGGGCGGCTCGATGGGCGGTGGTTCGGGCGGCGGCGGTGGGATCGGTGGCGGCCGCGGCGATTCGGGAGTTTCACAAGCAGTCATCGACGCTCTCAATAAACAGTACGGTTTTGATAAGCCTGTGCACGAGCGCTATTTTATTTGGATTAAAAACTTATCTCAGCTCAACTTCGGCGACAGTTTTAAATACGAAGAACCGGTTACAGACGTCATCTTGAGCAAAATGCCGGTTTCACTTATGTTCGGACTTACGGCGATGATCTTAAGTTATCTTGTTTGTATTCCGCTTGGTGTTATCAAAGCGATTCGAGCCGGAACCAAGTTCGATTTATCTTCTAGTTTCATTCTCTTCGTTCTTTACTCGATTCCGGCGCTGATTGCCGGCATTTTGCTTCGCACTTTTTTAGCGGGCCAAAGTTTTTATCCGATCTTACCCTTGGGAAATCTGGTTTCTGACAACTACGCCGACCTCGGTTTCTTGTCGCAGATTTGGGATCGCATCCGACACGCCGTTTTACCTTTGATCTGCTACATGCTCGGCAGTTTTACGTTCCTTACGATCATGATGCAGAACTCGATGCTCGACGTTGTGAAGCTCGATTACATCAGAACGGCGCGGGCCAAGGGTGTTCCCGAAAAGCTCGTCTACCTGAAACATGCACTTCGAAATGCGCTCATACCAATTGTCACTGGCATGGGTGGTATTCTGTCTGTGATGTTCGCGGGCTCGATCATTGTAGAATCGATTTTTTCTCTGGATGGCATGGGACTGCTTTCAATCACTTCAGCGAACGCGCGCGATTATAATGTTTTGATGGGACTCATCTTCTTTCAGAGTATTCTCTTTTTATTCGGTCGCCTTTTAACGGACCTTTTGTATGTTGTGGTTGATCCGAGGATCGACTTCACATGATGCGAACAAAGGTCGATTCCGTATGATCGAGAGAATTTTTAAGAACGAACTTTCGCGCAAGCGGTGGCGTAGATTCAAGGCGCATCGTTCAGCCATGGTGTCGATCGCCGTTCTGTTATTAGTAGGCTTTTTCAGTGCCACGGCGGAGTTTTGGGCCAACAGCAAACCGATCTATCTTAAGTATCATGGAAAAACCTATTTCCCCGTTGTTCAAAATCTGCACCCTTCGGAATTCGGCCAAGAATCGATGGTTATGGACTATCGCATACTACAACTTGGTCCCGAAGATTCGGCGGTATGGCCGGTAATTCCATGGGACGCGTTCGAGCGCAACGCGAGTCTTGACGAACTTCCCTCGAAACCAACGTCGATGAACGTCTTCGGCACGGATGAAAGCGGCAGAGATGTAGCGGCGCGCTTGCTGTACGGCTTTCGCTACTCAATGAGCTACGCCGTTTCTGTCTGGTTATTTTCTTGTCTCTTCGGAATCTTGATAGGTGCGCCGATGGGCTACCTCGCCGGTTGGGTCGACATTATAGGTCAGCGTGTCCTCGAAATTTGGGAATCGGT
>JAYSST010000219.1:0-1742 GCA_043720435.1 Bdellovibrionales bacterium | reverse complement strand
CACATGACAAAGCTCTCACGAGAGCTGTCTCAAGGGCAACGCGCATCCAAAGCGGTTGAAACTGCGCGTTCAGCCTTAAAGCGAGCCGAGAAGTCGCCTATCGACTGAAAGTAAAGTTGTACCGCTTGGTCGAGCGCTTGGTTGTTCAGGTCAAATTGGCCAGTCGGGCATGCTCCCCACGGTCCTGCGTCTGAACTGCCGAACAAACCGTTCTTTAGCGAGCGGCGAACCGTCGAATGATCTTGCATCGGCATCAGTCGTTGCATCCAGCCTACGACTTTTGAAGCAAACGTCACATAGCGACCGCTGTACTCTGGCGAGAGAAGCTTGCGCGGTTTTTTCGAGAACCGATCAAGACTTGCGCATTTGAGTCGAACCGAAATTGTTTTGCTCTCATTTCCACAAAACACGTCCGAGGCCGCGGCTTGAGCGAAGGTTTCGAGAGCCGCCACGTCAGCTGCCGTGAAAACCTCGAGGCCAATTCGGCGAGCCATGTCTTTTGCGTCCGATTCATAAAACACATCTCGCGACGAGCCTTGCGCTCGCGCCGATTCCGCTTGCAGAAACTGGTTTGCGAGCTGTGTCGCCAACACCCGAGCCTGAAGCTCAGTCGCAGATGGGCGGGTTTTTGGATATTCACGTATCAGCGAGCGCGCGTCCGATTCAAAACCAACGGCCGCTGCACCTTTCAAGTAATCTTGGACTGCTTGTTGATCGGCCGCAGTGATCGCTAGCGCCCACGTACGAGCGTTTACGGCTTCCGACGATGCTGGATTCTGCTGCAATATTTCAAGGTAGCTCAAAGCAAGAGCTTCGTTTGCTCCGGCCATGTTTGCTGTCGCTTTAATCGTGTCGGGAACTTCCGCTGGATTCAAACTCGATTTCATCAAGACTGTCGTCAGCTTGCCTTTCACAGCTGCAAGCTGTGGGTATCCGGCAATCTGCGTGCGTACCGTGCGCATACGATCACGAACGCTGATAAGCGACGCTTCGCTTGGACGAACCTGAAAAAACTGCGAATGGGTTTGCGACAAATATTCTGAATAGTCGAGAGCCCGCGCTTCATCTGCAGCCTCGCGACCCGCTTGCAGCAGTGATTGTGAAACCGATTCGATCCACGACAATCCTGCGTCGGTTCCGTTCACGGCGCCGCCACGAGAGTTCAGAAGACGCGCAAACGGTTGAAGATAGGAGTCTCCCACTTTCACCGCTGCCGGAACTGAGCGACGGATCAACGAAGCTTCGATCGATGCTCCGCGCGAGCTCTCGCCGACTGCGACGATGAGATCTCCGAACGCTGGATCAAACGAACGCGACATCTGAGCGTATCCAGGCGATTGCTTCACGTCGGTAACGTACTGGTCCACTTCTCCGAGAATGTAAGCGGCGACCTGAGGATCTGCTAACACCGAAGTGGAAGCCGGATCGAGCGCCCGTACTACACTTTCAGAAACAAAACCTGACCAGTCGCCAAATGAAAAGCGTACGCCCGATAGGCGAACCATTTCGCGAGAAATCGCATTCAAGAGTTGGTTCAAAGCTGTACGAGCTCCGCCATTTGCGATTAAACGAGCTTCGAGTGCCGGCTCGTAGACAAGGCAAGGGCCAAAGATGGTTCGTCGAGTCGGAAGTTCCGCTGCTTGTCGTTGCCGAAGACTATTGCGGTAGAAGCTAGAATAAACACCACTGCGTTTTGATACGCATCGATCGACTTCGATCGTTGTAGGCTGATGCGCCACAAC
>JAYSST010000218.1:0-1743 GCA_043720435.1 Bdellovibrionales bacterium | reverse complement strand
CTTCCTTGCCGGTCTCGGCGTTGACCCGCTTGAATTTGATGCGCGAGTGGTCTCGCTTGTCGAGCATGTCCAAATCGAGTCCTGCCGAATTATCGATCGTGTAAAGGCCAACTGGAATTGTGACTAAACCGAAACTGATTGTGCCTTTCCATAAACTGCGTGGCATAAAACTTGTCCTTTCAATGGCCTTTAACCTCAAAAACTTCTTGAGGTGTTATGGCAAAAATTCGTTGATCACTTGCGATTTCAAGCTCGAATCCGCCTGTGAGAGATCCGAACGATGGAAGCAAAAGACGTTTGTCATCGAGTACAAAACAGGGAAGACGAAGACGCGTCGGTCCGTTTTTTAGGCTGATCACAGGATGAACGTGCCCTACTATTACAAATCCGGCTGCACTTTTTCCGTGGCCATGCGCCATCGTAAGTGGTCCGACCTGAAGTGACTCCTCTGAAATTTGAAATGGCAGCGACTCGAGATACGGTTTAGATCCACGCTCATGATTGCCGATAACGAGTGACCAGCGGATTTCTGCAAACTTGGCGAAGAACGCGTCGAGCATCTTGATTAACGAATCACTCCAACTGTCTTTGCGATGAATGAAATCGCCAAGAATAACGACGTGAGACGGATTCAATTGATGAATAAGCTCGGCGATCTGGTTGAGATCATCTCGATGCGCTTCTGCAGATATCGGTAGACCGAGGCGTTGTAAGCTGTGCGCTTTGCCAAGGTGAACGTCCGCCAAACCTAGTGTTCGATAGGACGGCCAAAAAAACGCTCGTTGTGGAAGCAAAAGAAGCTCTTCACCAGAGATATTAATTTTCACCGCGATGCCGTTCTGATTCATACCGCCTGCCAGCTGCGCTTCAAACGCTCGACTTTTTTCTCGAGTGTCTCGTTCGACAAATGGCTCGCGACGCGTTCAACGACAAGTGGAAACGCGAGTGGTGAGGGACTCGAAAGATTCTTCCACACAGTTTTCATTTGGCTCATACGTGTCAGCGTATTTGTCATGCGTTCGCTCTCGAGTGACGAAAAAAGCACTTCATCGCGACTTTGTTTTAAAAGAAGGTTCGACGGTTCGTATTTCGCAAACACTTGATAGAGTAGGGACGAACTGACCTGTTTTTGACGACCTGATTTCGGCGAGCCCGGGTAACCTGTAAAAATCAACCCGGAGATTTGAGCAATCTCGCGAAATTGCCGCTGGCTCATTTGGCTGATGTGAAGTGATTGACCTATGTCATTCTGAATGTCGTCGTTGGCAAAAAAGTCGTCATCAAATAACGCGTGAAATCCGTAACCAGATGGTGCCAGAATCTCGAAACCATAGTCGTTCGCTGAAAACGAGAAAGTAGCTGGTTCGCGTTTGGCGAATCTTAACGCCCAGAGCTGACCGAGACCCTCGTGTACAAGGCGTCCCTCAAACGGATAAACGAAGAGATGTTCTCCTTCGCGAGAGTTCCAATTCTCAATCAATAAGGTATCGGGATCGGGAACAAGTGACAGTTCTCGCTGTGTGCCAAGCAGGGGGGCCAAGAGGTCCTCTAGTCCCGGGTGTGGAGCATTCAAGACTTCCCGAAATGCACGAGAAAGCGTTTCGGAGATTGGAAAACGATTTCCTCCCCAGCTCGGTACGACATTCGTCGGCGCCGTGCTTGCCCGAACGTACGCAACCATATCCTTTAGCAAAATTAATTGAAGCCGTCTTCCTGCAAACTGAAAGACGTCTCCAGGACGCA
>JAYSST010000217.1:0-1749 GCA_043720435.1 Bdellovibrionales bacterium | reverse complement strand
TCGCAGAGAAACGCGGTTCCCGATCTTTCACCCTATCAACGGATTCCGTGAGTGCATCGAGATCGGGATCAAGTCGCGGACGATCGAAAAAGACTCGGCCATCTTTGTCCGTTGACCGGCGCAACCACAATCGCGTCCATGAATCGTCGATGTTCGAAGGATCAAATCCACCGCCGCATGCAACGATGACCGCGCCGACGCTGTTTCGCGTTTCAATGTCGACCTCGCGCCAAGCTTGGCGCTCGTACCACCTAAATTCCGTTTCTCCGAGAGCATCGAAAACCTCTCGCGTCGAGCGCCCGGCGAGTCGTTCGACTTCGCGATCGAGATCGATCATCGTTGCACGGGCACCCAGCGCGTAGGCCCAGCGGCGAGCGGCTTCTGTCTTTCCTGTGCCGCGATGCCCGATGAGTGCGACTCGTGGAGAATCGCCTTCAATCATTGTCCAAAACTGGGGAAAACTTTTAGTGACGACGCCGCGGGCAAGACCGTGCGAGTCGGCGACTTCAATCGGCACGCCGCCGGCTGCGAGAACAGCGGCTGCAAACGCGAGACGGTGGTCTTGCTCTGGATCAAACTGAAAGCTCAGACCGTCACGCCGCAACTTTGCGAAATGCTCTTCCGCTCCTGGGGTGATACCGTCGACTTCAATTCCGTCCGCGTGCTCGCGGTATTGCAGTCCACAGAGCTTTAGAAGTCTCGCGACACCGCGAATGCGGTCAGATTCCTTTAAGCGCAAGTGTGGAGCACCGAAAAATCTAGAAGTCGTCGATCCGCCGTTGCGCGGTTGGTTCGCAAAAACCGCAAGCGCCGCCATGCATGGAAACAAATCAGGCGTAGAACCTAAATCGGCTTCGATCGCACGCAGCCCCATCGAACTTCGCATCAAACGTAAATGGTCAAAGACCGCGCGATCCGGCTGCAGAGTTTTTGAAACACTTTCCTCGAGAACCGCCAGACGTTGCGTAATTTCATTTTCATCAGCAGCAATTCCCTGCGCCGCAAGCCTGAGGCGTGATTGGCGCGCTGAGGCGAACGATGCCGCCACCGCAATTGTAGCTAGCGTGGCCACTGAACTCGCATCGGCTTCCGCCACGAGGCGCCTTCGGCCTGCCTTTACCGCGGCGATCATCGATCGTGTCATGTCGAGATAGCCCACCGAGTGCATCTCACCCGTGGTCTTTAAATCAAACTCGTGTTTTGAAACGGTCGCCGCGAGCAGCAATGCAGAAGCGAATTGGCTAGACTGACTCGTATCGACTTCAATTGAAACCGGTTTTGATGGCCAACCGGTCGCAGTCAGTTCCAACGTTTGATCATCGATATTTCCGATTGCCGTGCCAAGCTTCGCGAGCGCACTAAAAAGTTCAGCGTGCGGGCGTTCCAATAATTTTCTCGTGCCGCGAATCTTGAATCGACCGTGTTGAACAGATAGCCGAGCTGCCAAAAAACGCAGTCCTGTTCCCGATTCCCCGATTTCAAATTCGGTTCCACCTGCCCCGAGCAGTCGCAAAGCTTGTTCGAGATGCTCGACATCTTTGCCATCGAGTTCGCTTGGCTCCCACTCGAGAATTTGAATGTCAGGAATCAACGACCGAAGGACGAGCGCACGATTCAGCCAGGACTTCGAGGGCGGAATTTTTCCCGCGAGAATAAAGGGCCTGCGAACGCGAATCATCGCAGCCAGCCATTTGTGTCTGCAACTTCCAGGATCTGTTCGACGTCGACACGACGACGCTCGGCTTTTCC
>JAYSST010000216.1:0-4215 GCA_043720435.1 Bdellovibrionales bacterium | reverse complement strand
TGAAGGCGATGAAGAGAACACAGCCCTGTACCAGCGGATAGTTTCGCTGCTGGATAGACTGAAACAGCAAAGTTCCGACACCGGGCCAATCAAAGATTGTTTCAACGATAACGGTACCCGTCAGCAGCGCACCGAATTGCAAACCGATAATCGTGATAATCGGCATCATCGCGTTCGCCAACGCGTGTTTAAACCATAGACGAATCGGGCCAGCGCCTTTAGCTCGCGCAACGGTCACGAAATCTTCGCGAACAACTTCGATCATCGATGCACGTGTGACCTGGGTTAAAATTGCAGCAAGACCCAAAGCAAGAGTCATTGCGGGCAAGATCACGTGTTCGAAACCGCCACGTTCACTGACCGGCAGCCAATCGAGATTTATTGCAAAAAGCAGAATCAACATCGGTCCCAGCCAGAAGCCTGGCGTCGACATCCCGATGAGGCCGAAAAGCAAGATGGCGCGCTCGATGATGGTGTTGCGGTAGACGGCGGCAACGACTCCTAGCGGAATTCCGACGAGAAGAGCTAGCAACATTGCGACGAGAGTCAATTCGATAGTCGCAGGAATTCGTTCTGCAATTTCTTCGACGACGGGGCGCCGCGACTGCATTGATTTTCCGAGATCGAGCTGAACGAGGCCCGTAAAAAAACCGGCGAGCTGTGCCGAAAACGGTTGATCGAGTCCCAATTCTTTTCGAAGCGCCACTTTGTCAGTCGCGCTCGCCTGATCGCCGAGCATGATGTCGACGGGATCTCCAGGAACAAAATGTAGCAGGCTGAAACTAAGCAACGACACGCCGACCAAAACTGGCAGCGCGGCGAGCATTCGTCTCAGCACATACGTAAACATTTATTTTCCTGGCCCAGGTGGCACAACGGGAGTCGCAGGCGGTGTAACAGGCGGAGACGTGATTTTCGGTTCTGTCGGCGCAGCCGTCAGTGGCGCCGTCGGCGCCTTCGGTGGCGGCATCAGGCTTCGGCGTGCGACTTCGTTTTCTTTTCCTTTCGGCATCGAACCGAAGAGTTGCACGAGTGCCGCGTTGTTGACTCCGAATCCAGCAACGGCTTCTTCCATCGTTGTCACGAGAACCGTTTGAACTCCCGCGCTAGGTGAAACGGTGCCAAGAATTTCGGCCTTGTGAGAAGCGAGGCTGATGAACTTGCTGCCGTTGATTGTGTTGAGAATACGAAAGACGGGGATGCCTGAAACAGTTTCTTCTTCGGCGATATACGCTTCCCCTTTTGTTATCAACGCCGACTCTTCAAGTATTCCCTGATACTCGTACTTGACGCCTTTCTTCAGGCCTTCTTTTCCCTGCAGCATGACGTATCCGAGAAACGCAGATAAAAAAGTTCCCTTCGGCATCGTATTTTTGATCGTCTTCTTTTCTTTGCCTTCCGTGACGACAGCCGTCATCTGATCGCCCTTGAAACTTGCATCGATCAACGTCGGTTTAGTGCCGACGACGTTGGTGTACTGATAAGAAACCGGTTTAAACGAGGCATCAGCACGTGCCGCTAGACTTTCGGTGAGGCCCCCAGACTCGGCACTCGTCTTTAAAAAGTGTGTTGCGCGAAATTCTTTTTTCTTTTCGTCGAAGTCATATCGCTGAATCACATATCCAACGTGCTTCCCCGATATCAGGACCTTCGACCAGCCTTCGAAAAGAACCGCTGCCACTGCGGGTTTTGCGTCGGCAATCAAAAAAAATGCGACCGCGAGAAACAATCTCAAAATGAGACGACCGAAAATACACGGGGACTGGCTGTGTGGCATGAGGCCTCCATCTTACAACGGTAGCAATCGACACAGAGTGAGACAACAGATAGCATGAAGTGAATGCGACCAAGCCGTTCATCGAGAACTACGAGCACGATCATACGAACGATCTTAAGGAGCGAGCTCGGCCAGATGTCCGTCTTCTTGGCCCTGATGTTTCAGGTGCTGTTCGTATTCTTCGCAATGGTCATCAATATCGGCCTGTTGGTTCACGACAAAATCAATTTGCAGAACTCAGTCGACCTTGGCGCCGTTTACGCCGCCCAAAGGCAGGCCGAAGTTTTGAACGAGATCGCTCATTTAAATTATCAAATTCGCCAAGACTACAAACTGCTCTCGTGGCGCTATTGGGTTCTAGGAACTCTCGGCCGGAATGGTCGCGGGCCGCAGCCGACACCGGTAACAACCGATGTTCCGGCGATCCCCGCAGACGAGATCCGCTATTATGTCGCTGAACCTGGCTTTCCTATAAGCGAAGACGTACCTATAGCATGTCTTGCCAATCCTTACTGGTGGGAATTTGTGCTACTTTCAGGGAACCGTCGGCCCGATGAAAACTACTGCTGGCACCGCTACGGTTGGACCTCATCCGCAATTCCAATACCGGGTATTCCCGGTACCCCAGCAACCAGGTTTGCAAATGCGATCGCGAACCGGACAGCAATACTCAGCTCCGGAAACTTCACCGACAGTTGCGAAGCCGCTTCGCCCTTGAGTTGGGCGTTTGTGGGCGCGATCATGACCGACTATAAACGTTCCATCGCCTACAAAAAAAAGGCGATCAAAAAACTTCGTGAAAATTTGGTCAGCCCGAACATGCTCGACCGCGACGGCAGAACCGTTCGCGAAGGTGTTATCAACACGATCCAAAAAAATCTGACTGAAAGTAATCTCGCGAGTTTCAGTCCTGCATCGGTGCAAATCCTAAACGGACTTACGCGTGGTGGCTGCGACGGAGGCAATATTCCAGGCGCAAAAACGCTCCCCGAAATATTGACAGCTCCAGGAATGTATTTCGCGCTTCTGACAACGGATCCTCGGGACCGCACATGCAAATTCAATTACGACTTTCAAACCAGATACGCGCTCGTTGCCGGCGGCGTCGGAGCGATCGCGCGGTGGGATCCGACGGGTGAAATGCGAAGCATGGTGAGCGGCGAGCCGGGACCCGATGATGAAAATCACTCGAGCTTGGGTTTTGAGAAAAATCCGTGGTGCATGGCGTATATGGGAGTGAAGGCGACAACGAGTCCTCGCAAGCCGTTTGCGCCGTTCGGAAGGCCGGTTAATCTTGTAGCGCGCTCGTTCACGCAGCCTTTCGGCGGCCGCATCGGTCCTTGGTATTCCAAAACCTGGGTTCGTGGAGGTGAAACATCTGACAACGTTACTCCGCCAGCGGCGGTGACAAGTGCCATCGGTGAACCTGCACCGTTGAACCCGGTGGCGTCGCAAAGTGCTCGAACCGATTTGCTGACCTCCCCAAGAATAAGTCCTGGCGCCGTGGGGTTCGCGTATACATCTTATTCGATACCGAATTTTTCGCGCTACCCCGGAGATCAGCTCGGGCTGCGGTCAAAATTAAACCAATCTTTGGCGCGACAGTATTTCATCGCGACAAGGGTAAGAGACCCCGCGTCTGCTACGAGCTTTTCTGACAACCGAGTACGACTCAACTGGTTTTACGGTTACGACAGCTTCGGTTCTAGCGGAGACACTCTGGCGTTTGACTTGGTGGCCGCGTCCGCAGGCGGATCCCCACCTCAGCTCTTGCAGTTCCGACAGCATGAGGTGGCCGCTGTCGCTCCTGACTTGTTCGACATCACTTATTATTCCATCGATCCCGAAGCCAATGTGAATTATACCGAAATTGCTCGAAACAATCCGGCTCGTTACGGAATAACAGGAGCACCTGTAGGAGATCTTGGCTCGCGCCAAGACAATGCAGACATGCGAAAGTATAACGTTCAAGAGCAGATCAGATCTGCAAACTCTGTTGGAGTCGATCGATCCGTCATGGATCGGGTGACATGGTTGGTTCGTAACTGGCATCATTTATTGACCGGGTGGGCTCCGAATCTTGCGGCAAATTTCGCATTTCCAACGGAACGCTTTGGAATATGCACCGGCCCTGCGAAAGAAACGGCAATGATTCCCGGCAAATGTGTCGCCGGCGGTCGTGTTGGATATTCGGTACGCTCGATTTCGCGCGAACACTTGCAAGGTGAGTGGCGCGTTGGTGGCGACGGCGTCGCACCTGGTACACTACTCAACGCCCCTGGCGACGACGTCGATTTCTAGCTTGCATGCTAGGAGCGCGTTAAGGCGCACAGACCTTAGTCTCGTTTCGAGACACTTTTATCTGTTGATCTTTAGTCGGGTGTCTAACTTCCTTTCGTGCGTTTGTTTGTTCGACGGGAAAAGCCTCGTAAGTGACT
>JAYSST010000215.1:0-1752 GCA_043720435.1 Bdellovibrionales bacterium | reverse complement strand
CCCGGTCTTCTCGACAAGATCGAGCGAGATGTCGTGGCCCCCGTTATTTTAGAAATCGAACGACGCGGTCTCGTTTTTCGCGGCGTACTTTACTTCGGCCTCATGCTGACTCCCGAAGGTCCGAGCGTTTTAGAATTCAATACGCGTTTCGGCGATCCCGAAGCACAAGTGCTGATGGCGTTGCTCGACGAAGTGAACGGTCCGACGTGGCTAGAAACTTTAACGTCGATCGCTGATGGAAAGCTGCCGCGACTGAAGTGGCACAAAGACCGCGCCGTCGCGTGCTTAGTTTTAGCGGCGGAGGGATATCCCGATCGTCCCGTAAAGGGTGCAGTCATCGACGGTCTCGACGATGCCGGTGTGTTGATCGCGGGCGAAGAACTCGAAGCTACGGCGAGCGTGGCACGCGCCGGTGAATCTGTTTATGCGTTACATGCAGGCACGCGACGCAAAGACGGACTGTTTACGACGAACGGTGGTCGCGTGTTAAACGTGGTTGCGGTTTCAGATCGCGATATGAAGACCGCGATTGATTTGGCCTACGCAGGTGCGCGTGAAGTGAAGTGGAAAGGGATGCAGGTGCGGAGTGATATTGGACGCAGTCTGCTCGACCGTTCTACGGTCTAACTACGCGTCGCGCCTCTAAGCGAATAACTACCAGTGCATTCGTAGTGACAGAACGTCGCGACGGTCCGATGGAGCGTCTGTGTGTGTGAAGACGAGATTTGAATTGCTCGTCAATGGCTCGAAGATTTCGAAGTTCGCCTTTTGCGATGCGACCGAATAACTTAGATCGCAGTTTGTGATTCCGCGGTATTCCATGCTCGCTTTTGTTTCTGTCGCTTTCACTTGAAATTTGATGTTGTGTTTCTGTGATTCAGGTTCAGTGCCGCCAAGCTCGACTTCAGCCTTCAACTTTTTTTCTACCGTTTCAGCTGCGCGTCCTACGAAAGTATTTTTGATGGAAGGCTGATTGAAGAAGGCATTGACCGAGTGATCCACGATTTGCATCGAAACGCTGGTTAAATCCGAAACCGGCGACAGAGTGGCCGGGATAATCATCGAGAAATCGGGTGCAAGTTCGCGGACCGCTGAAACTCCACGACCGTCGGTGCCTCTCGAGAAGTCGTTTGAACGACGTGCAAGACCGAAACGGTTTGGCTGATCGGTTTCGGCACTGCTCACGTTTTCATCGAAAGCGATTTTCTCAAGCGGTGAGGTGAAGCCCGGACGGTGAACGACTGGGTTCACGCGCATCATCGCTGGGCGGCGAATGATCTCAGAAAACCAGTTATGACTTTGTTCTTTGCAGAGAAAGTTCATCGAGAAAAGCGTGGTGAAAAAACCGAGGACGGCGGCTGTGCGGAAGGTGATTTTTTTGAGGGTGCGTGACGCCGACTTCATAGCTAAGTAAGGGAGCAAGACTGGGGCCGCGGGTTTTGCAGAATCTCGTTCGGGAACGCCTCTCGGTCGAGATGGGGTCGCTTTCACGCCTCAAAACGAGACTGCAAAACGAGCCACTTCATAACCTGTACACCTGTCAAAAGAGGTGACACGAATACCGGCGTTGCCCTAGTTTGCCTAGATGCTCGTACAAAGTGATGCGTTTTCAAGTGGACAAGTCGGTTCAAAACTTTGGCTCTGCGAAGAGCTCGAAAAAGTTTTAGTTTCGCGCGGAAATTCGCAAACTTTTTGGATCTACGGTGGATGGCAGGGCGTGCTCGGCCTCATGCTGCTCACGCGTCCCGTCTT
>JAYSST010000214.1:0-4222 GCA_043720435.1 Bdellovibrionales bacterium | reverse complement strand
CCGCCGATCAGACCTTGTTGTTTAGCGATTTGTTCAGACATGTCGACAGTCACGTCACCGATGCACTGAAGCTGACACGCAAGTCGGCGACGATCGATGAACCAACCAGAACCTATCAGCCCGAGCTCGGCGCCCATCGGTGCAAACACATTGGTTTCACCTTCGACGATTTTCACGCGGCACTCGGCGCACGAGGGAACTCCGCGACAGACTGATTTCACGTAGAGCCCGTTGTCTTCAGCTAAATGCATCACGCTTTGACCAGGCTTGATCTCAAACTCGACATTCTGTGGAACGAATTTCACTTTCATGTCGTCACCTTAAGTCTCAAAAATTTCTTTTTACCAATTTTGATAACGATCGAATCGCCAGCCTTGTAGGCGAGCGACGTCTTCACGTTTTTGATCACCAGGTCACCGAAGTGAATACTTCCGGTATCGATCAACCGTCGGGCATCTGTGGTCGATGAGACTCCGCCAATTTCTTTTAAGAGACCAGCAATGTCGATTTCTCCGCCTGATTCACCACCGACACGTGAAAGCGGCACCGCCTTCTCTTCAATGTCGTCGGGAACGCCATCCTTGCGGACGAATAATCTTTCGAACTCTTCAACTGCCGCTTTACCAGCAGAGGCACCGTGAAAACGTGTCACAATCGTTTGCGCCAAACGAACTTTTAAATCACGCGGATTCGTGCCGCCCTGATCTTTAGGTTTTGCAATCGAGGTTTTCATAGCCGCAATTTCGTTCAATGGGACATCAGTAGCCAGTTCGAAATATCGAAACATCAGTTGATCCGAAACTCGCATCGTCTTGCCGAACATATCTCGCGGCGAATCTTCAAAGCCGATGTAATTGTCGAGCGACTTGGACATTTTGTTAACGCCGTCCAATCCTTCAAGCAATGGTGTCGTCATAACAATCTGCGGAGCTTGATTGTAAGATTTTTGAAGATCTCTCCCCACGAGAAGATTGAACAGCTGATCGGTTCCACCAAGCTCGACGTCAGATTTCATCGCAACGGAATCATAGCCCTGCATCAACGGATACAAGAACTCGTGGATGGCAATCGCAACGCCACCTTTGTAACGTTTCGAAAAATCGTCACGCTCGAGCATGCGCGCGACCGTGTACTGAGCCGAAATCTTGATAAATTCGACGGGCGAAAGCTTGTCGAGCCAGCTCGAATTGTGAACGATCTTCGTTCGTTCGGGATTAAGAATTTTGAAGATCTGTCGCTCGTATGACTTAGAGTTTTCGGTGACTTCTTCGCGAGTTAGGGGCGGACGCGCCTCGTTTTTCCCTGATGGGTCACCGATCATCCCTGTGAAATCCCCTATGAGAAACTTCACGTCGTGACCGAAGTCTTCGAACTGCTTCAATTTACCGATAACAACAGCGTGGCCAAGATGAAGATCGGCTCGTGTTGGATCAGCACCAAGCTTAATCAAAAGTGGTTTTTTATCTTTGTACGACTTTTCGAGCTTCTTCAAAAGCTCGGCTTCCGAAATCATGTCGACAATGCCGCGCTTAAGCTCGGTCAGCTGCTCTGAAGGCGTCGCTTTATTTAATAAGGTGCTCATCGTACGAGCCCCTTACCGCGCATGCTCGACGACGCGCACTTCACGGATAACAGTGACCTGAACCTGGCCCGGATGACTCATCTCGCGCTCGATCTTGCGTGCAATGTCGTACGAGAGCATCTGCGCCTGATCGTCAGTGACTCGCGACGCTTCGACGAGAACTCGAACTTCTTTACCCGCTTGAACTGCGAAAGTTCGAATAACGCCGTCGAACGAGTTTCCAATCGATTCGAGATCTTCCATACGCCGAACGTACGCGTCGATTGAAGCACGCTTAGCGCCCGGACGCGAATTTGAGATTAGGTTCGCTGCTTGAACGATGAACGCAAGTACCGTTGCTGGTTTCTCTTCATCGTGATGCGCACGAATCGCGTGAACCACACTCTCGTGCTCGCCGAACTTCTTAGCGAAATCTGCGCCGACAATCGCGTGCGATCCTTCGACCGTGTGATCGAGTCCTTTGCCGATATCATGTAAAACACCTGCGCGGCGGGCGCGTTTGACATCTTCGCCAAGTTCGCCTGCCATCATTCCGGCGAGGTGTGCGACCTCAACCGAGTGATCTAAAATGTTTTGAGAAAGTGAGTGACGGTATTTGAGGCCGCCCAACACTTTTGTTATTTCGGGATGCAGACCATGAAGCCCGAGTTCGAAAACCGCTTTTTCGCCGTCTTCTTTGATCGACTTAAACAGATCCTTCTTAACTTTATCGATCACTTCCTCGATACGCGCCGGGTGAACGCGTCCGTCTTCCATCAATTTTTCCAAAGCCTTGCGTGCGACTTCGCGCCGAACCGGATCGAACGACGAAATGACAACTGCTTCCGGAGTTTCATCGACGATCAGATCGACGCCGCACGCAGCTTCAAGCGCACGGATGTTTCGACCTTCACGACCGATGATCTTGCCCTTCATGTCTTCACTTGGAAGATTGATCACTGTGACAGTTCGTTCTGCTGTGAATTCACTCGCATAACGTGCGAGCGCCACCGCAATCGTGCGTCGCGCTTTATCGTGTGCTTCGCCAAGAGCACGCTCTTCAATCTCGTGAGCCTTACGTCCCGCCTCGATTCGCGCGTCTTCTGTCAGGGCCTCGATCATTTCTTTTTTCGCTTCGGCCTGAGTCAACTGCGACACCTGTTCGAGTCGCGCCTTCAAAGCTTCGGCTTGTCCCGCCGCTGCGTTCTCAAGATCGATTAACTTCTTCTCGGCAATCTTAACTTTCTCGTCGCGTCCTGCAATTTCTTGAAGGCGAGTCTGAAGTTCTTGATCCTTCTGCTGCGCCTCGCGGTCCATTCGCGCTTCGCGATCAGCGAGTGCCTTTTCTTCCTTCAGCATTTTGTCGCGCTGCTTTTGCACTTCGATCTCGGCCTGCTTTTTGGCACGAGCTTCGAAATCTTTTGCGCGGTTCTTCGATTCGCGGTCGATACGTTGCGCTTCACCGCGCGCTTTTTGAACCATGCGCTCGGCTTCGTCAGCGGCGGACTTCTTGGTTTTAACGTCCATGGCGTTTCGGTAAAGGAGCATAACGACGGCTCCAGCCGCGAGGCCAGCCAACAGGGCCACAATCAGGATTACAATTTCATTCACTATGCATCTGCCTTCCGGGCGCCAGGCGTTGAACTTGAAGCCATGCGCCAGATCACTTCGCGATCTGTCACAAGTGCGTCGAGTTCAACGTCGTGCGATTCATGCGGAAGTTCATCCGTTAACTGAACGGCGAACCCCACTCCTACTTTTAAAAAACTTCTGTCTTTAAGAAACCGATCGTAAAATCCGGCGCCGCGGCCCAATCGACGCAATCGTCGATCGAACCCGAGACCCGGAATTAAAGCTCCGCGAACCGCATCGCGCATTATATCGACTGCACTCCACGACGGATGGCTGACGTCAGGTTCGCGGATTCCGAAGCGATGCTCGGTCCACACTGCGGTCGCAGCGGTTCCGGCCCAAACGTAAAAGCTCATTTTAGAGGCTGCGTTCTTCGCATCAAGATCAGCAGCCATGCGCGGAAATGCGAAGCGAGTAATGGAAGGAGAAGAAACGTTTGTGTGAATTGCGGGCAGTAACGGTTCGGTGCGTGTTGAAGAAAAAGCGAGCCACAGGCCAGGTCGTGCCGAAGTTATTTCTTTTACAGCCACACAGATGCGTGAATTTGAATCACGCATGAGTTCAGTATTATTTTCTGCCAGGCGACGTTTCATTTCTGAACGCCACCAGTCTTTTGAACGGTCATCCGACCGGTCTTTTTTAATCACAAAGTCTCCCTATGGCTTACGCCGTCGGGCCAGACTTCTCCATATCTTCGATCACGCGTGCGGTGCGGACTTCAAGCCCATCCACCAGTTCACGCGCGCGTCTTTTCAGAAGCAGCAGTTCCTCGGCCATATTGAGAGCGGCCAAGATAGAAGCGTTTTGGATCGAACCCGTTTTAGTTAAGGGCAATGCTTGGCGGATCTTCTCATCCACCATGCGCACAAGTTCGTTCACTGTTTCTAAGTCGTGTGAAGATTTCAGTCTGAGAGGAACGCCAGCAATAGATACTTCAACAGGTCGAGCGCCGTTCTCAGAACCGGGAGATCCAACAACCTGTGGACGCGCGAGAGATTCACGATTCGCAGTCATGCGATCCGTGCGATT
>JAYSST010000213.1:0-1757 GCA_043720435.1 Bdellovibrionales bacterium | reverse complement strand
GTTTAAATCTCTCAGCTAAGTTTTTATCGAGGAGCATAACGACCGAGCTTCCCATCGAGAAAACTCCGACCTCTTCGCCCTTTTTCAAATGCAGCGGTTCGTGCGAAGTGAGCTTCGGACCTTTTGTCGAATCGAAAGTGTCGCCGCCGTAGGTGTATTCCGTTTTTCTGCGGCCTTTCGGTCGCACGTCTGTTTTGATTCGCGAATCAAAAGAAACCGAGATGGCTCCGACGTTCGTTGCGGCGACCATGACAAGCGCCAGCGATTCACCTTCGTTCGTCCTGAATACCATCGCGACACGTTCGTTGATCGTATAAAGCTGCGGAACGTTTCGAACGCTCCACGAATTGACCGGCCAAAAAGCGCCGGGAATGTGCGCGACCCACTCGACCGAAAGATCAAGCGGCGTATGCACACGATGATAATCCGTCGGGCACAGATAATAGGTGATAAACGAGCCGCCGTTAAAGCGCGCAGACATCTCATCACTTTGCAGCAACGCCGGAACCGGATAATCGATCCCCTTCACTTGCACTATTTTCGAATTTCGAATCGATCCTGCCTCAGCAATTTTCGCGTCGCAGGGATGAACCAGTCCCGAGCCAAGTGGTCTGACGTCATCTTTTAATTTCCGCGTGAACAAATCCCCGATCGATTTGTATTCGTCGAGTGGCTTCTCGGCTTCTGACAGGTCGATCGAATAAGCTTTCGCGAAGGCTCGCATCGCTTCAAGCCGTATCGGCCTTGGTAACGACTGATGAAGCAGGCGGCCCAACCAGTAGCTCATGTCGTCTTTCGGGAGCAGCGGCATGAGGTGGCTCATTACTTTATCTGAGATCTTCGTCATGCGCGGAGTCTGCCTTGGCCGAGCGACCGATTCCATACTCGACGCGCGGTGACAACTTGTGGTAGACCGGTGGTAGGGTATCGGTCACGACCGGGGGTATCGGTCACACGTCAAAGCTTTGGAAGAACGACATGAGCGAAGTCATCAACGACATTGAAGTCGGACTCGACGAGGACTTGAAAGAGGTACTCGCGCGTCGCGTGCCAACGTACGCCAGCCATAGAATTTTGCGTCAAAGCGTCGATGCTCGTCGGTCAAACCAGCTGCCTCACTGGATTTATTCGGTCGAGGTTTTCGGTGAAGGCGAAGTCCCTGCTACGCCCGACTACGATCCCGAACCCGTAAAGTGGCCAGCGTCTCGTCCGAAACCTCTCGTGATAGGAACCGGGCCCGCGGGACTTTTCGCGGCCGTCCGCCTCGTCGAACGAGGAATCCCATGTGTCATTCTCGAGCGCGGTTCGATCGGCGACAAACGGATCGTCGCGATCAACAAGTTTTGGCGTTATGGGCAGCTCGATCCAAATAACAACGTCTGCATGGGCGAAGGCGGCGCCGGGCTTTATTCCGATGGTAAACTCATCACCCGCATAAAATCGCCATTCATCCCCTACGTGATGGATCGTCTCGTTCGTTTCGGTGCGCCCGAAGAAATTCGCTGGCTCGCGAATCCGCACGTGGGTTCGGACAAAATCAGACGGGTCATTCCGAAAATTCGAGCCTTCCTTCTGCAGAAGGGCTGCGAAATTCATTTCGATACTCCGATGCGCGAATTGATCACCGAAGACGCGACGCCTACCGGAGCCACAGCGACCGTTGTCAAAACAGACGAAGTCGTTCGAAAACAACGTGTGATTGGCGTTCGATCGACCGATGGCCGAGAATTTTTCTCGGATCACGTGATCCTCGCCAC
>JAYSST010000212.1:0-4229 GCA_043720435.1 Bdellovibrionales bacterium | reverse complement strand
CAATGCGTGCGGCGGCCTTGATGAAGACTGCAAAAGAACCTTCGAGACTTGAGCTAAAGCTCGACCGTCTATTTGAAAAAATTAGTAATTTATATCGACGGCTGCTTGGCTTCACAACGAACTGGTCGAAAACAATTGTTTTCGTATCGCTATTACTTTTTGCGAGTTCTCTGCTAGTGGTCCAGAAACTCCGGCAAGAATTCGTACCAAGCCAAGACCAAGATTTACTTTTTATCACGGGCCAAACCAAAGCCGGTTCGTCGCTTGAATTCACCACAGCGCAGGCGGTTTTAGCCGAGAAAATTATTAAAGAGGATCCTGACGTCGAGAGGTTCTTCGTTTCTATCGGCGCCGGAGGACCAAACTCCGAAGTAAACCAGATTTCAATGCCGACTTATTTGAAGTCCCGCGAAAAGCGCGACCAGACTCATCTGCAGATCATGGATCGCATTCGAAAGAAGTTATCCGAAATTAAAGGAGCTCGATTCGCCATTCGTGATATCTCGGCGCGCGGTCTAACGTCAGGTCGCCAATTTCCGCTTTCGTTTAACCTGAGTGGTCCAAATCTCAAGGTCCTCGAAACCAAGGCTGACGAAATCAAGGAACAGCTGACGAAAGAGGGACTGACGCAGGATCTCGACACAGATTTCAAAACCGGATTTCCGGAGTTAATAGTAAAGCCGGATCGCGAAAAAATGGCACTGTACAAGGTCAACGTTGATGCTGTCGCAAAAACCTTAAATGCGACTGTCGCTGGCACCCGGATCAGTCGTTTTACGGGAGACGGTCGGCGCTATGACATTCGAATCAAACTTCGCGAACATGAAGTTCGTTCGATCCCCGATATCAGCAAAATCGAAGTTCGAAACCAATTGGGAAATCAGGTTCCGTTATCGAAATTAGTCGTCTTCTCGCAAGACGAAACATATCAAGCGATCAACCGCCTCAACCGACAACGTTCCATCGGAGTGTATGGAAATTTGACGACCGGGCAATCTCAACAAACGGTGCTCAATCGTGCTCGAGACATCGCGCTTAAGATTCTACCTGCCGGTTATACTTTTTCGCTCGAAGGTGCGGCCGCTGGTCTAGCAGAAAGCTTTAAGAGTCTCTTTCTCGCAATGAGTTTGGGAATCGTTGTTGCCTATATGATTCTGGCAATTCAATTCAACTCGTTCGTGCATCCGATCGCAGTCCTAGTGGCGCTGCCATTCAGTCTAACGGGAGCCTTCCTGATATTGTGGGCGTTCGGAATTTCGCTCAACCTTTTCTCAATGATTGGTATTATTGTCCTCATGGGTATCGCTAAAAAGAACTCGATTCTCCTAGTAGAGTTCACAAATCGCACTCGCGAGCACGGCGAACGTAATGTTCGCGAAGCTCTGCTGGAAGCCTGCCCTGTTCGACTCCGACCAATTCTGATGACTTCTGTCGCGACAGTATGTGCAGCTATTCCGCTGGCAATGGGAAATTCGATAGGTCAAGAGACCAGAACTCCGATGGGTCTTGCCATTATTGGTGGAACCATTGTATCGACTCTATTCACCCTCTTCGTGGTGCCAAGTATTTATTTGATGCTCTCGAAGCTAGAACGGAACAAGCCACATGATCCTCCGCCACATCTTGGTAAAGCATGAGTTCGAAGCGCACGATATCTTACGCAAGCTTGAGATCTCTGAGAAAGTCGCGGACGGCGTAGCTCCGTCCGACGCCTTTGCTGATCTTGCTTCGAAATTCTCGACGTGCGGAACCCGTGAAGTCGGTGGATCGTTAGGAAATCTAGAAGGACGAATGAATCGTCTTGATGAGGATTTTCGAGAAGCGGCCGAGAAGCTCCAGGTCGGCGAGCGGACCGGAGCTATCCGTACGAAGTTTGGGTACCACCTTATTTTTCGCGAAGGCTAGAACGATTAGAGGAGCCAGAAGCAGGCGGCTGCGATGGCTGTAGGCAGCAGCGCTGCTTTCAAGAGTCCGAGTGGGCTCATGCCGGATGCACCGAATGAATCTTTTAGAATCCCAACACCTGCGGGGTTTGGGGCATTGGCAATTACCGTCAATCCACCGCCCGCGACGGCGCCGGCCACCAGAGCATATTTCGATTCATCACTAAGACCCGTCACTAGCGAGCCTAGATAAGTCAGCGCCGCATTGTCGGTCACGGCCGTTAAACCCGCGGCGCCTGCGAACAATACAAATCCCTGAAACTTTTCGAGAAGCGGCGCGATCCACCAACCTTGAGGTCCACCGAGGACGACGAGTCCTCCAAGAAAAAACGCAACGAGCAATCCTTCTTTCAGACGAAGCTCGTCTTGGTATTCTTTCGTGATCGATGCGACGCCTAAGAAAAATAAGAACAACCCGACAAACATAGCAACGTGGTGTGCGCTGAGAACGATCAACGCAACAAAAACCAAATGAATTAACGAGAGCCAGAGTGGAACAGTCGTCTTAGTTACAGTTTTAGTTTTCACTTTGAGCGACAGAAGTTCTGTTCTATAAATAACGGCTGTCACGACGGTTGAAAGAATACAGCCTATCGCCGCCTTCCATCCGAAGTTCTTCATCATGAATAACGAGTCCCAATTCCAAACGTTCGCCACCATCAAGACCGGTGGCGCCGCGAATGATGTCAGCGTTCCACCAATGGAAATGTTGACGAATAAAAGGCCCGTCATTCCATACTTGAGCGGAGTACTCTCAGTTCGCGAATAGAAGCGCTCGAGTAGCATTATTGCACAGACCGTCATCGCAGCGGGCTCGGTGATGAAACTTCCCAACAGCGGGCCCACGGCCATAATAACGGCGAAAGAAATGACATCTCGGTGCGGCGCACTCACTTTCTGTCCAAGCATTTTTAAAGTGTGCGCAATCGCGCCGGTCAAGGCGTCCATAAGCTGAGCTGTCAGATTTAGTATGGGTCTCGTTCCACAAACTGCCATGATCACAAAAACAAATAGCGGTTCCGTGTAATTGCGAGATTCCACATAGCGGACCGCTTCAACAGGTGACGTTGT
Organism: Bdellovibrionales bacterium; assembly: GCA_043720435.1. GTDB lineage: Bacteria > Bdellovibrionota > Bdellovibrionia > Bdellovibrionales > JAMPXM01. Next base: position 1,215 of record JAYSST010000212.1, on the reverse strand, counting down.
TAAAGCGAGGATTAAGACGTACACGCCGGCCCAAAAACCAAAGACGATTTCCACTTCGCTTAACAAGTGAAAGAAGTTTTCTTTTAGCGAACCTTCGGGATATCGACTCGCGATGCGAGCGAACTGGGCGACCATAAAGGTGTGCAAGACCGCCAGTCCGAAAAGTACCGTTGCTACAATCGTCATTTCTTCACCAGCCCAACGAAGAAGATCTCCTTGCTAATCGAACGCGTGCTTTCAGGCTTTACAAACTCGACTTTTTTGAACGTCGCCTGCACCTGCTTGCGCAGTTCGATGAAATCATTTGAATGAAAAAATTTGGTTACGAAATGGCCGCCGGGCCTAAGAAATTTCTGCGCGATATGCACGGCGAGCTCGCAAAGTTCAAATGAGCGTGCTTGATCGGCAGACTTTATGCCGGTCGTGTTTGGCGCCATATCGGAAATAACGAGATCGAACGGTGGAGCAAACCCATTGGCTTTAAAAACTTCCTCGAGATTCAAATCGCGCAAATCTGCTTCAATAAACGTCGCGTTTGGAAGGCTGACAGTGACAGCCTTCAGGTCGACCCCGAGAATGCGCCCACGCTCACCGACCTTTTGACTCGCGTACTGTGACCAACTTCCCGGAGAGCAGCCAAGATCGAGCACGACTTGCCCCGGTTTAAAGATTTTGAAGCGTTGATCAATCTCTTGAAGTTTATAGACCGATCGAGCGGCAAAGTTCTCCTCCTTCGCCTTGTGGTAAAATCGGTCTTTCGGATTGTAACCTTTTGATCGTGTCATACGGTCCTCATTGGATTCAAAAAACCGTGAATTCGTCAGAAACGCAATCAAAACGAGCCCATCTTGACACGATTCAGTTCAGTCACATCTTACCTTTAAGCATCTCAATCGAGACGCTTTAATCGGAGGGCCAATCCATGGCAGACGCAGTTAAGAATTCACCGCAACGTTTACCGGTGTTGGCTTTACGTAATCTTGTTCTATTTCCGGGTATGAGTGTTCCGATCCGTGTTGGGCGTGCTCAGTCGCTGCAGGCGATTCGACAAGCAAAGGAGTTAGCAAAAAATCTAGAGAAGCCGATCCGTCTTGTGGCCGTGCTTCAGACTTCGAATGATGTCGAGCAGAATGGTCCCGTCACAGGAGCCGATCTGTATAAAGTCGGCGTGGTTTGCGAAATTGAACGGATCAAAGGAAATGACCACGAGGGACT
>JAYSST010000211.1:0-4236 GCA_043720435.1 Bdellovibrionales bacterium | reverse complement strand
TGTTCGGACGTCAGTGCTGGTCGCTTTGTCATTCCGTTGTATGAAGTTATGTAATTTTCGATGACGGCGAACTTATCATCGGCAAACGACGCATCATCGATCTGATCGAGAAACGCCTTCGCATCAATCGGAATAAATCGTCGCGAAATTAGCTGACCGACATTGTAGACTTCGATTTCCGAGCCAACCGGAAGAAATATCTGAAGTCTTACGAAGCATCCGCCCTCAAGCGCGGCGATTTGACCATTTTTAATCTGTATTGAGCATGCGTTGCTGCCGTAATTTTTCAAGTCGAGTGTTGTTCCGTTTGGACGTGGTCGCAAGTCACCCCACGAAGCGGATTTTTTCCATACTTTGAAAATGCGCAGCGAGCCTGTGTTTGGAAGAGTCTCTGCAGAATAGATAATTTCGACATCATCATCGAATCCAAAAAGATCGACGGTCAGTTTCTCGATGCCGTTCGTGAGGAAGTTAAGGTCTTCCTGTCGCGGATTAAATTCTGAAGGAACCGCTGACCAATTCACCCGATTCGCCGGCTGCGATTTTCCCGGACCGTCGCTATTGCCAGGACTTCCCGAATTGCCGCCGCAAGCAGACAGCAGGTTCGCAGTTAACAAAATGAATGCGCATGTTTGCCAAGAATTTTTCATCGATTTCCCCTCTGAAACGTTAATTGTTAGTAGCAAGGCAGGTGGCTTGTGACAAGAACGCGGGCAGCGGTGTGAGGGCTCGGTGCAGACCAACGCTTTTCTGCGCTCCGCTGCACGACAAACTCGTTCGATGGCGCATCTAGCGCCTTCGAACTCGGTAGCTGCGTCAAAACGGCTGTTCGCGTTGACGCAGCAAAGTTTCTCACTCACGGACTCCTGATCACTTCGAAGATCACGCTCGACGCCATCACGAAGTATCACTCCGCGAAAAGATTCACGACCTTTCCCATGATTTCTAATTCGGGCAATAGTCGTAAGCCGTTCGTTACGCCTTGCACTTCGATGCCAGCCATTCGGGTATAGATCTGCATGGTTTCAAGATCCTTCCATCCGCAGATTTTTTGGCTGAATTGGCGGCACTCCTGTTCGGATCAACTGAGTCGCGAAGCAGGCGCGCAAAGTGTGGAACTTGACACTTGGAAGTCCCGTGAGCGCACAGAAGGCGCGTAGCTCTTTTGCTTGCACACCTTTCTCCCACCCGGGAAGTCTCGGCAGTGCTTCGAGTTCGGGCGAGATCGGAATCTGCCGCCAGCAGCCTGACTTCGTACTCTTAAAACTTCTCGTTCTCGTATTGTAAGAGCGAGAAAGAGTGATGAGGCCAGTTTCGAAATCGACGTCGCTGAATTTCAGCGCATAGAGTTCGCCGTTCCTCATCCCTGTTAAAAGAGCCGTTGCCCATACCGCATACCAAGGGTGATTCGTTTGCCGCGCAGACCGAAGCAACAGCCTAATCTGATCAACCGACAGAATCTCGGGAACTTTTTCGTCTTCCCGAGGAAACTCAATCGACCGAAAAGGATTCAGCGCATCCGCCATCATTTCTTCGTCGACTGCAAAACCATGCATGCGCGAGAGAACAATGCGGATCTTCTTTTGGTGCCCAATCGACAGGCCCTTCGTCTTCAATTCCTCGAACAGACTTTTCGCGTCTACCCGAGTGATTGAACTGATGGGCCTGCGCCCGAGCCTTTGTGAATGTGAAGGCCGATGTGACCGCGAGGACGGCTGCCGCGAGAAAGGCGACGAAGACAGCTCCGATCAGCAGAAATACTCGTTCCCAACTTCCAAGCCACAAGAAAGCCGCGAAGAGGGCGATCGCGAGGATTCCCACCAGCCACCCAACCCAACTTGGGATCTCGTCATTCAAACAGGCACGCTCCTTTAAAAAAATCCGTTTCGTTTTCAGTTCGCATAGATACGTTCTCCTTGGTTAAAAAATGTTTCGTTCGATTTCGTGAGAGCTTCGCTGACGGTTCCATCACCTCGCATCACTCTCATAAGTATCTATTGCAAGCCGTGCCAACGGAGTCCCGAAAACAGCTAAGTGTTTGCCGTGATTACGGAAACTGGGATTTTGGATGTTTTGAAAACGGCAGAAAACTTCAAATTTTTTGAAGTCGAAAATGGTGAGAACTGGAATTCATCCGAAAAGACGGCAACTTAGCAGGCTTCAATTTTCCTGAATGAAACTTCAAGAAATTTGAATACTCCTCGCAACCGGTAACGTGCTTCGAGAAAGATTCTGCTCGTAGCCACAGCCGGCTTGCTTATATGTCCCAGATATGAGACACTGGTTCTGTGAAAGACGCGATTTTCCATCCTTCGATTCGTAAGGTTATTCAAGAGTTTCCGAAGGAAATTCGACGCGAGATCGGAAAGGCAATTCGCGAACTGCAGGAAGGTCTATTTCTAGGAATGCCAATGTCGCGAACGATGTCGAGCGTGGCTCAAGGTGTTTCAGAACTTAGGTTCAAAGACAGCGCAGGCCAGTATCGCGTTTTTTATTACACGAAACACTCGTCCGGAATTTTGATTTTTCACGCGTTCACAAAGAAGACGCAGAAGACACCAGATCGAGAAATTGAAGTTGGACGCAAGAGACTAAGGGAGTTAATCGATGGGTAAAATTAAGGGCATAAAAGTTCAAACCGCGGCCGAACTGGCCAAGTTCCTCGGCCTCGATGAGACCGAGGGTTTGGATATTGAGATCCGTACCGATCTCAATTCCAAAATTATTCACACCGTCGATAAAAAGGGACTGACTCACGCACAAGTTGCCAAACTTGCGGGAACGTCACGTACTCGCGTAACTGCTCTCATGAATCGAAACACATCTGATATTTCGACCGATCTGATGCTGCGGGTTCTCAGCGCAATTGGCGTTCATGCAAAGCTGGTCTTTGGAAAAGCCTCTTAGTAGATAAGTCGAGCTTCGGGACCGGCGCGAAACATTAGTCTCAAAGACTTAGCTGGCTTCAAACGTCGATGGTGTTTATGTCGAGGCTCTTGTCACATCGGTAACCCTTACAGAAGTTTAAAAACCATGTTTGCTGCAAACAACCGGTGCCACCCGTGGGCTGGGCTAAACTTGGTGCATATCTTGCTCAAGGGCAGAGCATGCGAAAAAAAATAACTTCCAAGGCAAAAAATATTCTCTTGTTTCTCTCATTACTAGCTCTTCTGCCGTCTCTTGCGCAGAGCGCAGAGTCTACATCTCCAAAAAATCCAGCCCAACTCTCGGTGGTCGAACGAATCAAAGCGCTCGAAATGGTCTCGGATCAAGTTGCACAGGATGGCGAACTTACTTTTCAGCTGCACAAGATAGCAATGCTAACGGCGATCGCCGAGGCTAGGGCCGAACTTCAGAATATGAATTCGAATCCACTAATTCAACGGTGCGCAGCTGGCGACGATCGTAAAAGCACGTGTCTTATGGCGTGGAGCGAAACCGACAAGATTCTTCAAGCCTCGTTCGCGAGGAACAAAGTCAACGGCGACGAGAACGAGTTTAGAAAGCGACCGAGTCAACTTTCAAAATACGTTACCTCTACTGGAGTTCTGGAGCCGTGTCCGAGCTTGGATACTAGAAAGAATATTATCAGCTTTTTGATCGACGACCACCGCATAGGTAAATGCTTTGATCTACAAGGTACAATTATAAGCGCGATAGGAAGATCAGCTAACGCAGTGATTTCCTATTCATCAATCACCATTTCAACTCGTGCGCTGCTCAAGCCGATGGAAGCGATTTCGCTGCGTCCAGCTACAGAGAAAGTAGACGTGATCGCTGTTCTTTCAGCGGCTTTTGATAGCGTCGGTGCTGAACTCACCGCCGCCACAACCGAATCTTTGAACCCAGCGCTCACAAAGTAGATTTCATCTGGTGAAATTTTAAAGTCAAAACCCCTGACTTGCTGCTCGTTCGGTGCAAGCAGACGCGCCGACTTTGCGATTGAAAATCGATTCCACCAAACGATGCCAGCCGCTTCATCTGAAGCCAGCGTGTAGCCAAACTATAGCCAACTTCTGTGATTGCGTGTGATGAAGCGTGACGACGCTCCATCCGTGAGATCCCTAAGTATCTGAAACCATTTTTATGTGATTTTCGTAGTTTGCGATCTTCGATCCAAACTTGGCTGTTAATTTGTGGCGGAGAGGGTGAGATTCGAACTCACGGAGGGATTTCTCCCTCGCCGGTTTTCAAGACCGGTGCCTTAAACCACTCGGCCACCTCTCCAGGAATTAC
>JAYSST010000210.1:0-4238 GCA_043720435.1 Bdellovibrionales bacterium | reverse complement strand
CCATTAAATCCAGTGGCCACCAGATTCGGGTCCACCGTCGTTCGTCGTAATCGTAGAGATGGGATTGCGCAGCACCCATCATATAAAATTGCAGCGAGCGCGCCGTCGCGTATCGAAGGTCGTTTAAATTGTAGTGCGGAAATCCCTGCATAAAGGCTTCGATCGTCACGGTCGCGCAATTGACTTCGACCGCGTGGAAAGTTTTGTAGTTCGAATTATATGCCGTGAACGTTCCGTTCGATCCCACGACTTTGGCGCCAGTTAGCATCCGCACGAAGTAGGCATTAATGCGTACGTTGCGTTCGGGCGATGAAACGAAACTGTAACGCCGGGTCGTTCCGCCGTCTTTGAGGTGGTGCGCTCGATAGGATTCAAATTTTCCAGACTTCCAAACTCGCAATATGGGCTCACCCTCGGCTGCGTTCTTCAATCCCCACATTTTTCCGTAACGGCCAAAATCGTAAATCGGATCCGCACCGGGACTGATGACCCGCAACGAAATATGCCCCCACTTTCGAGTTTCGTCGGTCCGATCGCCGATCAAAAATTCAACGTAGTGGCCACCCTTGACGGCAGATTTTTTGACTTCGGTTTGCCCTTGAGCTGCACGAATTCCGACCAACGCGGCAAACAGCGCAAACATGACGATAACGAATTGCCGCCGAGCGCGAGCAAATGTGCAGATAGGCATTGGAGTTCCCCCAGAAATACTTAAGATTCCCGGAGCTTATACATGTCGATGAGACAAATGCTTAGAATATGGGGCGGTACCCCGGAACCGTGTCGGGGCTCCAATGGAAACCCGATTGAAGTCGGTAAGAAATTACTAAAGGAGTGTATTTCCCACGCGCATTTCGAATGAACCGAGTTCGAAACAAACTATTTATTAGAGATTCGGCATGTGATCGAGTGGAACACGTTGCGCGCGGGATCGTTGTTTGAATCGAATTTGCCGAGCCGGATCGCTTTGTCCTCAAAGCGGAAGTTGATAAAATATCTTTCTTGATCGACTCCCGAATTAGGTCCGAAGCCAAACAAGGCACAGGCATCATTGGTCTCGGCCGCAATTTTCTTACGGTAGCCCCGGTCGTTGATTTCAGGGTCCCGAACGGTGCAAGTGCCATCGTAGTTTTTCACAAGCAGGGACGCCATTGTTCCAGTCGGTAGGTTTTGCGGACAATTTGCCAATGCGACAGAACCAGAAAATGTGAGCGCCAAGACAAAAAGAAATAGATGTTTTATTGTGAACTCCTAAAAATTATTCTTCACGATTCAGAACGGAAGCACGGGGAATGAAGGTTCGACGGTTGCCATCGTAAGGCCGAACTCTGTTTAGACAATTGACGAGCAAGCCTGCCAGGATCGCGCAGGCGTTGCACGCGCCGTGCACCTGCGGTGCAACCGTAGCAATCATCAGACCGTCCGGCCGAAGGCCGGCTTAAACTTTTGGCTTCGAGTGAACTGCGTATTTTTCGAATTCGCCGTACTCGTGCAATTTGTTATAAAGAGTCTTGATTGTGATCCCAAGAGCATTCGCTGCTTGAGTCTTGTTGCCGTCGAAATAATTCAACGCCTTCAAGATGTAACGTTTCTCGAGTTCATAAAGAGTGACCGTTGCATCGTAGTCATCCGTTGTGACTTTTTGCTCTGGGTTCAAAATGTTCTCTGGCAAATCGCCTGGCATGATCGTGTGACCATCAGCCAAGATCTGCAATCGCTCGCAGACGTTCTGAAGTTCACGGATGTTTCCTGGCCAGTCGTAACGAGTTACGATCTTCATCGCTTCTTCGCTCATCGCGCGACCGCGATTGAGAATTCGATTCTGTCCACGCGCGAGGAAATACTCCACGAGAAGTGGGATATCTTCTTTACGACGACGCAAAGGTGGCGAATGAACAGTGATCGTGTTGATGCGGTAGTAAAGATCTTCACGGAAATTTCCGCGTGATACTTCTGCATCGAGCTCACGGTTGGTTGCCGAAATAAGACGGATATCAACCTTGATCGGATCTTTGCCACCGACACGGAAGATTTCGCCTTCTTGTACGAAGCGAAGAAGTTTCGCCTGAATACCTGGCGAGAGCTCGCCGATTTCGTCCAAGAACAAAGTTCCGCCGTTCGCAGCTTCAGCGAGACCGATCTTACGAGTGTAAGCGCCGGTGAATGAACCTTTCTCGTGTCCGAAAAGTTCTGACTCGAGCAAAGTTTCACGGAGTGCTCCGCAGTTGATTGCGACGAAAGGCTTGTTTTTACGATTCGAACGCTCGTGGATGGCGCGAGCGATCAATTCTTTACCTGTTCCCGACTCGCCCAAAACCAATACGGTTGCGGTCGAAGGAGAAACGCGGTCGATCATTTTCATCAGTTGCCGCATGACCTCTGATTTGTAGACGATAGTTTTATCACCCGACGACAGCGATCCAATCGCCGTATCGTTGAGTGCCTTCTGGTGTTGTGCACCAGAAAGAGGCCCACTTGCTGTGGAGTTGCCACCCACTGGGAGAGCAGCGCCGGGGAGAATCGGAGTGTTTTCAAACTGCGACATACGTTCAGCCTCTTTTGTTCGAACCCTATTATTGGATCCGGGTAATCCGTTTAAACGCCGTGTCTCATTTCGAGACGCAGCGCCACGAAGGTTATAACGCAACGCGGCCAAAACTGCAAGGAACTTTTTGCTCTCGAATGAAAAAAAAGCGTGAAAAAATACAGCTAGAGACCCCTCTACAATCGCCACCGTTGAATCAGTCAGAATGGAAACACTCTGCAATTTACGTGCGTAACTATTTGTATTCCATGGTGTTTATGGAATCTTGTTCAGCACACACGTTAAGGGCGTACAAAATCGACCTGTGTCAGTGTTTTTATTTTGAAGCGACGACTTTGGCCCCCTCTTCGACCCCTCCGGACGGCCCTCTAACGCCCTCGGAGACCGAGCTTTTGATGGCCCGGTCCCGCGAAGCCCAGCGTCGTTGGGGAGCCTTAAGTCCAGCAACACGGAACCGCAAAACTGCCACTTTAAAAAGCTTTTTAGGCTGGCTCCATCGCGAGAATTATATCGAGCGCGATCTCGCGGCATTGCTCAATTCACCGAAAGTTCCCTCGCGACTTCCAAAACATTTAAGCGTGGACGAAGCGGTTGTCTTGATTCGCATGCTGCAAAAGGAGGCTGCGGGGTCTAGCGGAGTGGATCGTAACGAACCCACTCGGCAACTCGCTCTGATTGCACTCTTATATGGAGGCGGACTGCGCGTTTCGGAAGCCTGCGAACTCGAAAATAAAAACATCGATTTTCAAAACGGCTCGTGTCGCGTGCTCGGAAAAGGATCGAAAGAAAGAATCGTCGCTCTTCCGGCGCTCGCTGTGAAAGCTGTTGGGCAATTGAATTCGACGTCGAAGTATTTGTTTGGTCATGAACCGCTTTCGACTCGCGTAGCGTACGACATCGTTCGCAAAGCGGGCGCGCGCGCCGGGCTGCTGAAGCCGTTACATCCGCATGCCCTTCGTCATAGCTATGCGACTCACCTACTTCGATCAGGAGCGAACTTGCGTGTTCTGCAAGCACTACTCGGTCACGCAACTCTTCAGGCGACCAGTCGGTACACGCACGTAGGGCTCGACGATCTTGCGCGAACACTTGAGGCGCATCATCCTTTGAAAGGCGAGCCCGAGACTTGACGACGTTGATCCATAAAGTTACGGCCTTTGCTGTATGAAGAAAACGATATTCTTAGATCGCGACGGCACCATCATCGTCGACAAGGTCTATCTCAACGATCCCGATCAAATCGAATATCTGCCAGATGTCTTCGAAGCTTTGCGTTTGTTGCGCGACGACGGATTTCAATTTGTGGTTGTCACCAATCAGTCTGGGATCGCGCGCCGGCTCGTGACGCTTGAGAATCTTGATGAAACTCATAGGAGAATCCAAGCCGAATTTTCGCGCCACGGCGTTCACTTCAACGGGTTTTACTACGCGCCTTATTCTGTCGAGAGCAACCATCCGATTCGAAAGCCCCATCCCGGAATGCTCTTTCGTGGCGCTCTCGACCATCGTGCAGATTTGAATAAAAGTTGGATGATCGGAGATCGCCTGACTGACGTTATCGCTGGTTCGCGCGCGGGCTGTCGCACCGTTTTATTAGCAGGCGTGGAAGGTGTCGATTCTTCGTTGCCAGCCGAGGCTCAACCGACCGTTTTCAGCCACGGTCTGCTAGAAGCCGCCCATGCGATCTTGGGAC
>JAYSST010000209.1:0-1766 GCA_043720435.1 Bdellovibrionales bacterium | reverse complement strand
CAAAGGATGTTTTTTGAAAATCGTCTTTGATGCACGTCTGATCAGCGCTTCGGGCATTGGTCGCTATACTGCAAATCTCCTTCAGTTTGCGGCGCCGGTTTCAGGGCACGACTGGACTTTCATGGTCCACAAGGCCGATCGATCGCGTATCGAATCTTTCAAAATTCCCGGCGCAAAGTTTATCGAGACCGAAATCCCGACGCTCTCGGTGAGCGAGCAGACCTCGCTCGCATCGCTGGTCCCGAAACAGCGAGACGTTTTCTGGTCGCCGCACTGGAACTTGCCGTTTGCGCTTGGCGGACGCCGAATGGCAACGGTCCATGACGTTTTTCATCTCGAGCGTGCAAAACGAATCCCGACATTTAAACAGTACGTTTCAGCGCTTCCATACTTTCAATCCATGAAGTTGCACGGCGACTTGATTCTAACGGGATCAAAGTTTTCTGAAGACCGACTTCAACATTTTGGTTTTCGAGACATCGTGCGAATTCCATATTTTCTTGAGCTTACGCCATCGTTTCAACGTACGAAGCCCACTTCGAATCGTCCGTACTTTATTTTCATTTCGATTCTAAAACCGCACAAGAATCTCGGAATGCTCATTCGAGCATTCGAGAAGTTCAACGCGGCTCAATCGGGTGAAGCTGATCTGATCGTCGTGGGCCGTGCCGATCATCTGCAGTCCCCGGATTCATCCATCGTAGATGCTCTAAATGGTGGAATTAGAAATGTCTTGTTCAAATCGAATCTTGATCGCGACGTTCTATTGAACCTCATTGCCAATGCAGAGGCGTTAGCTTGTCCCTCTCTCTATGAAGGTTTTGGTCTGCCGGTCCTTGAGGCGATGCAGCTCGGAACTCCGGTCATCTGTGCGGACATCCCTCCGCTGAAGGAAGTAGCTGAAGACGCCGCCTGCTATTTTGATCCGAGGGACGCCGATTCAATCGTTCACGCGATGGACCAAGTGTATCGCAACCCATCAAGGCAAGCGACAATGAAGGCACAAGGTATTGTGGCGGCCGAAAAGTATAACCGCGCCGAGGTTCTTAAGGTTTACGAAAGTTTCTTCGAAAAACTTCCGTCAATGCTTGCCGATAAACGTTCTTAGAACCCGTCGAAGCACCACGAGAAACAACTTTCGATCAAACTTTTGCCCACGAAGTTTAGCCAGCACCGTTCCGACCAGCGGTCGGGTCAGGCAGTAGCGGTACGACCACGCGTACTTTGGCAAAAGATCTTTCTTGAGGCTGAGAGTTGTCAGTGCCTTTTGTCTTCGCATACGCGAAGACTGATTTGAAAGTTGCGTGCCGTGGACTCGGTAAATTCCGAGAGGCTCATCTACGTACAAGAGCGGAACCGCGGACATTGCGACCCGAATGTGAAGACCAAAATCGCACGTGTAAAAGTGGCCAAAGATGCGACCCACCCGCCGAATCGAATTTAAGAAGCTCGTTCGATACAGCGAAAAATTCACCGAGTACGGATTTTTCAACAAAACGATGTCCGCGCGCTGTGAGTATTTGCCTGCTGCGAGATCCATCTCTCGAATCCAGTATTTCTCGTCTTGAATTAAAGAGTGGTTAAACGAGACGGTCCCGAGCGACGGGTCATCGCGAAATTTTGCAAGCGCCACCTCAAGAAAATTTGGCTCGAGTAAATCATCGGCACTGAGAAGCATCATGAATTCTGTTTTCGGCCGATCCAGCGCGAGGTTCCAGTTCATGGCCATACCAAGATTCGACGCGTTTTGTTCTGGATGAATACGA
>JAYSST010000208.1:0-1767 GCA_043720435.1 Bdellovibrionales bacterium | reverse complement strand
CATGTCAAAACGCTGGTCAATCCTGAAACCGCGCCGTAGCGTTATAAAACATTAAAGTCAGACATCTTGAGGTGCATCTTGAAGCGATTCTTTGATCGGATTATCTCTGCGTTCTTCGCAGTTTTCAGAGGCGTATTCGGAAAACTTGGTTACACGCCACCCGCATGGATCAATAGCCTCAAGAATCGCTTTCTTGTAGGTATGCAGGCAAAGCTTCAAGTCAATCCTGCGCGAACAAAGAAAATTTCGAGAATTGCGGTCATCTCGGTCTTGGCCGCAGTCACTGCGTACATCGTTGTTAAAGATTATCTCGATTCATTGCCGAAACCTGACTACGTCACAGTTTCAATGCCTTCACCGACCGAGCCGGATCTTGAAACCGGAAAAAATGTTCAGTTAACAGCGAGCTTCAGCCGCTCCGCCGCTCGCATTGAGGCACTCGACACGCCTGTTTTCGAGGGCGTTCGTATTTCTCCGGAAATCAAAGGTACGTGGAAATGGGTTTCCGATCAGAACCTCACGTTCACGCCGGATGAAGCGTGGAAGATCGGGCAGAAGTACGAAGTGACGTTCACTCGAAAGCTTTTTCCAGATCACGTGCTCTTAGAACAGATGTCCTATGACATCGAAACCCCCGATGTGCGCGGTGACTTTTCGAAGACCGAATTTTACCAAGATCCGCGCGACCCGAATATCAAACGAGCCGTTTTTAATATTCGCTACAACTATGCGATCGACACCGAGGATTTTAAAAAACGCGTGAAGCTCACGCTTCAAACTCGAGATCAGTCGGTTTTAAAGGCGGTGGCGAAAGTCGTTTCCTTTGCTGTTTCGTTTGGAAAGTTCGGAAACGAGGCGTTCATTATTTCGGACCCGATTCCAATTCCGAAGGAGGATTCGGTTTCGCACGTTGAGATCGGCGACGGAGTCCGGGGTGCCAAAGGCGGAGCGACGAAGAGTGCGTTAAATGCAAGCGTCGATGTTCCGGGGATGTTTGACAATTTTAAATTTGAATCGGCACAAGTGACTTTCGCCAGAAACGACCGCTTCGAGCCCGAGCAGATCCTTGTTCTGAATTCAAAAGCTGTGCTTCCAACCGAGACCGTCGCGAAAGGCCTCAAGCTTTGGTTACTTCCGCAAAAGAAACTCGATGACAAGTCAAAGGGGAAAAATTCTTACTGGAGTTCTCCATCGGAAGTAATTCCTGCCGAACGCGCCAAGCTCGTACCGGTGAAGTTCACGGTCGTCCCATCGGCCGAAGAAAATTCGGCTTCTCATACTTTCAAGATCGATGTGCCAGTGGGGCGCTACGTCTATATCGAAGTGCCGCCGGGCATGAAATCCTACGGTGGCTACGAGCTTTTCAAGAAGTACGAAGCCGTCGTAGGTTTTCCTGAATATCCCCGCGAACTGATGATCATGTCCCAGGGCGCACTCTTAAGCCTGTCGGGCGACAAGAAAATTCCGATCCTCGGCAGAAACGTTCACGATGTGAAATATGAGCTTCACCGAGTTTTGCCGGGCCAGCTGAACCAATTCGTTTTCAACAACTATCGAAATGGAAATGACTTCGCAGCGCCATACTTCGATCAGTCAACCTTTCAGACTTTGTCTGAAGTGTTCGAAAAAGAAACGAAGGTTCCATTCGTGAGTCCGGCGAAGACTCAGTATTTCTCGCTCGATCTCGAGCCGTACTTAGCGAAAGATCCGGGAAATAAGAAGGGTCTGTTTTACCTCACGGTGAAATCGAAACAGGGCGGGAGTGAT